>JAJOKQ010000017.1 GCA_021129785.1 Clostridiales bacterium
AATAGGTTTATTAGTAGGATTAGCAGTAAGCATTTTTCAAGCAACTACACAAATTCAAGAGGCTACTTTAGCATTTATACCTAAAATAGTCGCTATACTAGTGTCAATAGTGCTATTTGGTCCGTGGATGTTATCTGTAATAATTGACTTTACAACGGATTTGTTTGTGAACATAAATAACTTTGTGCAGTGAAGAAGCTAAAAGGCTAGAAAAATATAGTACGAATATTTACAAAAAAAACTAAGAGTGGTGCTATGGATTTATTAAATAACATTATATTACAAGATTTTGGCTTGTTTCTTCTAATTCTAGTCAGAATTTCAGGAATATTTGTTACTGCTCCAATCTTTGCAAGCAGAAGCATCCCTTCTCTAGCGAAAATTGGACTATCAGCAATTATTTCTTTCATTTTACTACCTGTTTTAGGGCAAGGAATTGATATTGAATTCGACAATGCAATGCAAATTTTTATATATTCAATAAACGAATTCTTAATTGGTATGATAATAGGATATGTTGCATTTGTTTATTTTTCAACATTATTTCTAGCAGGAACAATTATCGACACGCAAATGGGATTTGGTATGGTAACTGTAATGGATCCTAATATGAATGTACAAGTCCCAGTTATGGGGAATTTTTTTAACAATCTAGTTTCCTTTATTTTTGTAGTGGTAAACGGGCACCATTTAATTATTAGAGCATTAATTGGAAGTTATGATTTTTTGCCAATAGGGTTTGCGTTCTCAATTAGAACCACACTAGTAGGTCATTTGGTAAGGATGTTTGCACAGTTCTTTATGTTGGCCGTACAATTTAGTGCACCAGTTTTAATCGCAATATTTTTAGCGAATATCCTTTTAGGAGTTTTAGCTAGAACTATGCCACAGATGAATGTTTTTATTGTTGGGCTGCCTTTAAAAATAGCCGTAGGTATGGTGTTGTCAGTCATTATTATACAACATTTAGGACATTTCAGTGAAAAACTTTTTGAGTTAATGTTTACTTCTATTTACGAAATGATAAGGCTACTTTAAAAGGGCTGATTATATGAAGCTTATTATTAATTTACAGTTATTTAATCAAGAAAAAACGGAAAAGCATACGCAAAAGAAAATGCGTGAGTCAAGAGAAAAGGGTCAAGTTTTGCAAAGCAAGGAAGTTAATTCAGCTTTACTGCTATTAACTTCATTTGTTACTTTGAGTGTCTTATCTAGGCATCTTGGAAGCACCTTGCTTAGTGGAACATATTTCATATATAATGAATATTTGAATCATGATTTAGTGTTTACTATTTCAAACATTAATAGACTAACTAAGATTGCTGCATATAATTTATTGATGATTTTTGCACCGCTAGCTGGCATGACTTTGGTAATAGGTTTGTTGATAAGCTATATGCAAGTTGGGTTTTTATTTACAACTAAAAAACTAGAAGTAAAACTTAGCAGATTAAATCCAATCGAAGGATTTAAGCGAATGTTCTCCTTGAAATCACTTGTAGAGCTAGTGAAATCATTTGTTAAAATTATACTGATTGGTTATGTTGTTTATAGCTATATGAGAAATCATATGGTAAGTATAACTAACACTGTTGCTATGGAAACAGAATCAATTATTTCGGTTTTGAATAGTTTTGCAATAAGCATAGGGGTTCGTGTAAGTGCGGTACTAATTATACTCGCTATACTTGACTACGCATATCAAAGATATGAGTATTACAAAGGTCTAAAAATGTCAAAACAAGAAGTGAAAGAAGAGTTTAAGCAAACAGAAGGTAACCCGCAAATAAAATCTAAAATAAAAGAAAAACAACGACAAATGTCTATGATGAGAATGATGCAAGATGTTCCAAAAGCAGATGTAATAATTACTAACCCGACACATATTGCCATAGCAATTCAATATGACTCATCAAAATCAGTTGCACCTAAACTCTTAGCTAAAGGGCAAGAATTTGTAGCTAAAAAAATAAGAGATGTAGCTAGTGAGCATGATATCCCAATTGTAGAAAACAAAAAGTTGGCAAGAACTATGTATGAGATAGTTGAAGTTGGTGACTTCATACCGCAAGACCTATATCAACCTGTTGCTGAAATATTGGCATATATTTATCAAACTAATAACAAAAAATAAGGATGAATTAATATGAAATTTGGAGACATAGTTGTTGCTCTAGCAATCATTTCAATAGTATTTATAATAATTTTATCGATACCTTTAGTACTTGTAGATATCTTACTTAGTTTAAATATTTCTTTATCATTGTTGATTATTTTGATTGCTATGTATGTTAAAGAACCATTGCAATTTTCAATATTTCCATCATTACTATTAGTTACTACCCTATTTCGCCTAGGGCTTAACATTACAACAACAAGAAACATATTAGGTAAAGGTGAAACAGGTGAATTAATAGCTGCATTTGGTGATTTTGTAATGCAAGGAAATGCTATAGTTGGATTTATTGTATTTTTAATTATTGTTATTATTCAATTTTTAGTTATTACAAAAGGTTCCGAAAGAGTTGCAGAAGTAGCTGCAAGATTTACACTAGATGCAATGCCAGGAAAACAAATGGCAATTGATGCTGACTTAAATGCAGGTTTGCTTACTGATGATGAAGCAAGAATAAGAAGAAAAAATGTCCAAAGAGAAGCTGATTTTTATGGAGCTATGGACGGAGCTAGTAAGTTTGTTAAAGGTGATGCTATTGCAGCAATTATAATAACGATGATTAATATACTTGCTGGATTTGTGATAGGTATGACAATGGGAGGTTTAGGCTTTGGAGAAGCGCTACAGAAATACACTCTGTTAACAGTAGGAGATGGGCTTGTAAGTCAGATACCTGCACTTTTAATTTCTACTGCAGCAGGGATTGTTGTAACAAGGGCTGCTTCAGATGAAAACTTGGGAACAGACTTGTTTTATCAATTATTTAATAACCCTAAGGTAATGTTTATTATCTCTGGATTGTTAGTATTCTTAGCGATTACACCACTACCGACACTTCTTTTTTTTATTTTAGCTTTCGTTTTCTTTTACATAGGAATTACGCTGAGAAGTTCAATTAAAAAAATAGAAGATGAAGATGAACCAGATCTAATTGATGAAGAAGCACAAGATCTTAGAAAACCCGAAAATGTTATGCCACTACTAAATGTTGACCCTATTGAGCTAGAGTTTGGGTATGGTATAATTCCTCTTGCAGATGCAAGTCAGGGAGGAGATTTATTTGATAGACTAGTTATGATAAGAAGGCAATGTGCACTAGAACTTGGAATCATCGTACCTATTATAAGATTAAGAGACAATATACAACTAGAGCCAAATCAATATATAATTAAGATAAATGGAATAGAAATAAGCAAAAGTGAAATTATGTTTGACCACTATATGGCAATGAATCCAGGCGGAGCTAACGATGCCATTGAGGGGATAGATACAACTGAACCTGCATTTAATTTACCAGCTAAATGGATTAATGAGCAAGAAAGAGAAAAAGCAGAGATTTTAGGATATACTGTCGTAGATCCACCTTCTGTTATTGCAACACATTTAACTGAAACTATTAAAAGACATTCTTTTGAATTATTAAGTAGACAGGAAGTCAAAAAATTAATTGATAATATTAAAGAAACTCAATCCACTTTAGTAGAGGAACTTATACCTAACCAAATGACGATTGGAGAAATACAGAAAGTGCTTAAGAACTTATTAAAAGAAGGAGTTTCAATAAGAAATATGGGCACAATCCTAGAAGCTTTAGCTGATCACGCTAGCTTAACTAGAGATACAGACATGCTTACAGAATATGCAAGGCAATCGCTAGCAAGATTTATTTCAAAGCAGTTTATTACTACATATCCTGCTAAAGTGATTACTGTTGATAAGAGCTTAGAACAAAGAATTATTGATTCGATACAACAAACCGATAGAGGAAATTATGTTTCCATGGATCCTGAAATATTACAGGCGCTTCTAGCGAGTTTATCTGGGTTGATTCAAAAACTGCTATCTTTAGGTGAACAGCCTATAGTAATAACAGCACCAATTGTCAGACTATATTTTAAAAGATTGAGCGAGCAATTAGCGCCAGATTTAATCGTTCTTTCATACAATGAAATAGATGCATCTGTTGAAATTGATTCAATAGGGATGGTGAGCATATAATGAAAGTGAAAAGATTTTGTGCGCCTAACAATTACGAAGCAATGGCACAAGTGAAAACAGAACTAGGTGCAGAAGCCATAATTTTACATCAACGAAAAGTTAAACCTAAAGGCATTTTTGGCTTTTTTAGAAAAGCTCATATTGAAGTTGTAGCTGCAGTTGAAGAAACGCCTGTGAGACGAAATAGAATCGTCGAAACACAAAAACCGACCAATACATATCCTGTTAAGACTACTAATGTAACGAGTTCAAGTACGGGTGTTTCTACTCAGATTAAAGAACTGAAGGATATGCTTAAAGTTATTGTAGATAAAACAAACAGAGACTTATTGCCTGATATTGTTAAAAACAGCAATAACCCTAAAATCGTTGATATATACAATAAGCTAGCAAATCAGAATGTTGAGGAAGCCATAGCTGATAAAATACTAGAAGAACTAGTTAATGTTAGCAAAAAAGAACTAGATTCTAAGCGTGTTGAAGAATTATTTAGTGAAAAATTGAGAGAGTTTCTGTTGGACTGTGTTAGTATAGACAATCATGATGTGACCCCTAAAATCATTTTTTTTGTAGGCCCTACAGGAGTAGGAAAAACAACGACAATAGCAAAGCTAGCTGCAAAATACTCGCTAGAAGAGGGGAAAAGTGTGGGACTAATTAGTGCGGACACATATCGTATAGCAGCAGTCGAACAGTTGAAAATTTATTCGGACATTCTAAATATACCTCTAGAAATTATATATAATTCATCTGAAATTGATAAGTCTCTTGAACGGTTGAATAAAAATGACATTATTATGGTGGATACCGCTGGACGAAATCATAACAATGATAAGCAAGTTTCGGAACTAAAAAACTTATTAAATGAAGTGAAAGAAAAAGATATATATCTTACCTTAAGCTGTACGTCGAGCAATAATGATTTGAAAGAAATAATTAATGCTTATGATTTTATAAGTGATTTTAAAATTATTCTAACAAAAATTGACGAAGCAAGTACTTATGGAGCTATTCTTAATATTGCTACGTATACACATAAACAACTTTCATATATTACTACTGGGCAAAGTGTACCAGATGATATTGAAATTGTCACTATTGATAGAATAATAGCCCTTCTAACAAGGGGGAGTGGAGATGAATGACCAAGCTACAAAATTGAGAGAGCTAATTAGTGCAAAAAAAATGTTTGAGGTTAGTAAAAAGAACCAAGTAGACATAAACACTCACCAAGCTAGGACTATTTGTATTACTAGTGGAAAAGGGGGAGTCGGGAAAACAAACTTTACAGTTAACTTAGCGATTGCTCTTAGTAAGTATAATCTCAAAGTTGTAATTCTGGATGCGGATTTAGGATTATCGAATGTAGATGTGACACTGGGAATATTATCGAAATACAACTTACTAGATTTGATTAACAACAATATGAGTGTTTTAGATATTATGACTGATGGACCAAATGGAATTAAAATAATATCTGGAGGTTCGGGTATTTCAGAACTAGTTAACTTAAATCAACATGATGTAAATAAACTAATTAGTAAAATAGAAACGATAAATGATTATGCTGATCTTATTTTAATTGATACGGGTGCAGGTCTTTCAAACTCAGTAATATCATTTGCACTGGCAGCTGAAGAAATTATTGTAGTCGCAACTCCAGAACCACCTTCTATAACGGATGCCTACGCGATGATAAAAACTATAAAAAAAAGAGACAAAAATAAAAGGATTAGAATTGCGATCAATCGTGCGGATAGTGAAAGTGAAGGAAAAATTGCTTTTAATAAATTAAAGTATGCATGTGAACGATTTTTAACTAGTAGCATTGAAAAATTAGGGATTATGCACGAAGATCCAATAGTCAGCAGATCAGTTAAATTGCAGAAACCGCTAATTTTGCAATATCCAAATAGTTTAATGAGTAAAAACATAGAGTGTATTGCTTCAAAGTTACTAAACAAATCAAGCATAAATTATGAAAAAGATAGAGAGAACTTTTTTTCAAGAGTCGTAAAATTATTCAAGTAGGAGGTTTATATGGGTATAATTTCTGAACTAAAAATTGGAATCAAGCTTGAGATTGCTCAGATCAGTGATAAAAACTATAATAATAAACAAATTATTACTTCGCAGCTGATAGATAAGAACGAAGAATTCTTGTTTATTTCTCAACCAATGTTTAAAGGGATGGCGTATCATCTATATGTAACGGACAAAATAAAAATAATTTTTAATGATAAAGATAAAGGAACTTTTCATATAATTGCCGAAGTAATAAGTAAGAAAACTAATAAAATCACAATTTACGGAGTTAAGCCGATTGGAGAACCTGTTACAGTACAAAGAAGAGAATATTTTAGGATTGACATGCTTAAAAATGTAACTATTAGAGAAAAAGATGCTACTAGAGAGCTCGATTGTTTTTCTAAAAATATTAGTGGCGGTGGAGTAAAGATTATTTGCAGAAAAAAAATAGATGTAGGTAGTATTATCAATATCAAGCTACATTTTAAAGAAGGTGTAATGATAACGACTCAAGGAAAAGTAAAAAAATCAATTAAGCTTCAGGAGGATAATAGGTATGAGCTTAGTATTGAATTTGTAAATTTACGAGAAGGAACAAGAAACAGAATTATTTCTTTCATTTTCGAGCACCAAAGACTATTAAGAAAAAGAGGATTGATTTAAATGGATGAAACGAAAAAAACGATTAATCTTTTAATAGTAGAAGATTCCGCCTTTATGAGGAAAGTGTTAACAGATATATTTGAAGATGACTCTAGAATTAAGGTAATTGGACATGCGAGAAATGGTAAAGAAGGTATAGAAAAGGTAATAGAGATTAAACCAGATATTGTAACTATGGATGTAGAAATGCCAATTATGAATGGAATTGATGCTTTAAGAGAAATTATGAAGAAAGCTCCACTCCCTGTTGTAATGCTAAGTTCACATACAGCAGAAGGTGCAGAAGCTACAATACAAGCTCTAGAATTAGGAGCAGTAAATTTCGTTCAAAAACCGTCTAGTGCTTTAATGATTAACCCAAAAGAACTCAAGGAAAAGTTGGTTGATAAAATACTTGAGGCTTCAAAAGCAAAGTTATTTCATACAATAGTGAAAAAAAGCCCTACTAGAAAAACTGTGCTCAAGCAAAGAAGTAAAATAAAGACAAAAAAATATACTAATTACAGTGGAACACTTGTAGCTATAGGCACTTCTACAGGAGGGCCAAGAGCATTGCAGCATTTGTTACCAGAATTCCCAGCTAGTTTTCCTGTTCCTTTGTTGATTGTTCAACATATGCCAAAAGGATTTACAAAATCATTAGCAAATAGGCTTGACAGTTGTTCTAATATCAGAGTTAAAGAGGCTGAAGATGGTGAGGCAATAAAAAAAGGGTGTGCTTACATTGCACCAGGAGATTATCATCTTGAAATTAAATTAAGTAATGAAAAGGAGTTGGTTGTTTCACTGACTAAAGGGGACGAAGTCTCGGGGCACCGCCCATCTGTCGACGTAATGTTTAGTTCGCTTTCTGAATTTAAGGATTTGAATACTATTGGAGTTATTATGACTGGAATGGGTGCAGACGGTGCAAAAGGGTTAAAAAGTTTAAAAAAGATTAAAAAGTCTTATGTAATTGCACAAGACGAAAGTAGTTGCGTAGTGTTTGGTATGCCAAAAAGTGCAATACAGCTTGGTGCGGTTGACGAAATTGTACCGTTATCAGAAATAACAAGTGCTATACTAAATAAGTTGGAGGTGTAATGTTATGGATATGAATCAATACTTAGATATTTTTATTGAAGAATCGAAAGAGCATTTGCAAAGCATGAATCAAATTCTTTTGCAATTAGAAAATGATCATGCTGATATTGGTATGATTAACGAAATCTTTAGAGTAGCACATACGATTAAGGGAATGGCAGGCACAATGGGATATACTCATATTGCCCACCTAACTCACGAAATGGAAAATGCATTGCAGCTTGTTAGAAGTGGTGAAATTAAGATTGATAGCGCAATAATAGATGTGCTTTTTCAGTGCTTTGACAAATTGGAAAAATATGTGGATGCTGTAGAATCAAATGGGAACGAAGGTGACGATGATTCTACTGAATTAATCGAACTTATTAAGAACACAATTTTAAAGAAAGATACTGAAATAATTATGCAAGAGAGATCAGATTTTTCGAAAAATCCAACAAAATTGAAAGTGGATAGCCACGTAGAAAATGCTGTGAAAAGAGCATGGGAGAAAGAATACAATGCATACTTAGTTAGCGTAGAACTTAACACAAAATGTATGTTAAAAGCAGCAAGAGCTTATATTGTGATTAACGAGCTTGAGAGTATAGCAGAAATAATTTACTCTAGTCCAAGTATTGAAGACATAGAAGATGAGAAATTCGACTTAAAATTTCAGTTTATTGTGGTTACAAAAGCTGATGATAAAGTCATTAAGAGCAAACTGAAGAATATCATGGAAATAGAAGCGGTTTTAGTCGATGATTTAAGAGAAAATAATATATTAGAATTTGATAAAACAAATGAAGATACATTTGAAGATACATTTGCTTTTGAAGAAAAAAGCGACTATGATGATAAGAAACTTGATGATGGAAGTACATCTGTAGAAAAGAATGAATCAAATTCTGATGAAAAAGCTAGCAAACCTAAAATTGGTAAGACAGTGCGTGTAGAGATTGAACGTCTAGATAATTTAATGAATCTAGTAAGCGAGTTAATCATTATTAAGACAAGGCTAGAAGATATAGACAGCGATGGAACAAGCACTAATATGCACGAGGCTACCGAATACCTAGAAAGAATAACAACGAGCTTACATGATGCAGTAATGAAAGTAAGAATGGTTCCAGTAGAAAGAGTTTTTAATCGTTTCCCAAGAATGGTAAGAGATTTAGCTAAAGAACTAGGCAAAGACATTATTCTAAAAATGAGAGGCCAGGACACAGAACTTGATAGAACAGTGATTGATGAAATTGGAGATCCATTAATACATTTAATTAGAAACTCTATTGACCACGGAATAGAATTACCTAGCGCTAGAGAAAAGCTTGGCAAAGATAAAGATGCAATAGTGGAATTGATTGCATATTCTGATGGGAATAGTGTTGTAATTGAGGTAACAGATGATGGTGCAGGGATTGATTTAGATGTTATTAAGAAAAAAGCACTTGAAAAAGGTACAATTACAAGTGAAGAGTATCAGGCAATAAGTGATGATGATGCAATTAAGCTGTTGTTTAACGCAGGATTTAGCACAGCTAAAGAAGTGACAGACCTTTCCGGTAGAGGAGTGGGACTTGATGTAGTAAGAACGAAGATTGAGTCTTTAGGAGGAAATATTGAAATCAATACAAGTCTAGGAAAAGGAAGTAAATTTATTATCAGGTTACCTCTTACCCTCGCTATTATTCAAGCATTATTAGTGAAAGTAAGTAGTGAGAGATATGCGATACCTCTTAAATCAATTAAAGAAATTACTACTATTTGTGAAAGCAAAATTAGACAAATTCAAGGAAACGAAGTTGTACTATATAGAAATGTAACATTGCCTATAAAGAGAATGGCAGAAGTATTTAATATAAAAGAGGAGATAAAAGATAACAGTGAAGAAGATGAAAAATTAGTTGTAATAGTGAAAAAAGGAAATAAAACTGTCGGTATTATAGTGGACGACTTGATTGGCCAACAAGAAGTAGTAATTAAATCTTTGGGTAAGTATCTGGTTAATGTAAAAGCGATTGCAGGAGCGACAATTCTTGGAAATGGCTCTATAGCACTTATAGTAGATACCAATTCATTTTTTTAGGAGGAAAAAAGCATGAATAAATCTGATGCTACTAATCAATACGTAGTGTTTAAATTAAAAGAAGAGTATTACGGAATTCCAATTTCTTATGTTAAAACTTTGGAAAAAGTAACTGATATTACTAGAGTTCCAAACGCAGAAGAGTATGTTATAGGCGTAATGAATTTAAGAGGAGAGGTAGTTCCAGTAATAGATTTAAGGTTGAGATTTGGTTTTGAGGCGAATGAAAAAAATGAAGATTCAAGGACTATTGTTCTATCATTAGATGATCTGATAATAGGACTAAGTGTCGATAGTTCTTCGGGGGTATTAACCATTGATGATGAAAACATTGATAGTGCAGCTAAATTTATTAACTCGTTTGAAGATGATTACATTAAAGGGATAGGGAAAGTAGACGGTAGGATGATTATACTAGTTGATATACATAAATTGGTTAATAATAAATTAGAAGCAAATTAAGGAGGTGTGAATATGAGCGGGAGTAAAAATGAGATGAAAGATATTCATATGGACGTACTAAGAGAAATAGGGAACATTGGAGCAGGAAACGCTGCTACATCATTATCAAAACTCATGCAAAGAAAAATAGACATGTCAGTGCCTTCTGTACAAATTCTAGAATTAAATGAGGTTTCGGCAGCTTTAGGTGGTGAAGAAAATACCGTTGCAGGCATCTACTTTCAAATAAGCGGAGACATAAATGGATTCATTATGTTATTATTAGATATTCAATCATCTAAAACTTTAACTAATATTTTGATGATGAGAGAAGATTCATCAAATGAACTTGATGAGATGGACAAATCAGCGCTACAGGAGGTAGGAAATATACTATCTGGTGCTTATGTATCTTCTTTATCTTCGTTAACAAGTTTAAGTATCAATATCTCTGTACCTTCTTTGTGTATCGATATGGCTGGGGCTATATTAAGTGTACCAGCAATTTATTTTTCTCATATAAGTGATAAGATTTTACTAATAAATACAGCAATGAACGAAGACAGTGATAAACCAGTGAATGCCAATTTCTTATTAATTCCTGATTTCGATTCATTTAAAACCTTAATGAATAGTTTAGGGGTGGCATTGTAAATGAAAAGAATGATTAAAGTAGGGATGGCTGAGTATAAAATTGCGAAAGTTCCAGAAATATTGACGACTCTAGGACTAGGATCATGTATTGGAATCTGCTTATATGATAAGCAAGCGAAAATAGCAGGATTAGCACATATTATGCTCCCATCTAGTATCCAAATAAAGAACAATACTAACAAAGCAAAATTTGCTGATACAGCAATAGAATTACTATTAAATGATATTATAGGGCTAGGAGCTGTGAAGAGCAAAGTAACAGCTAAAATTGCTGGAGGAGCACAAATGTTCGCTTTTTCCAATAATACTAATGATTTGATGAAAATTGGACTTAGAAATGCTGAAGCGACTAAATTGATTCTTAAAAACTATGGAATACCTGTTTTATCTGAGGATACTGGAGGTAATTACGGAAGAACTATAGAATTTGATCCTAGCAATGGAGAATTAATGATAAAAACTATTGGGCATGGAGTAAAAGTAATTTAGAAATATTTTTCTTCTAGGAGGAGGAGTTATTAGTGGATTTTTTAGGTTTATGGCAAAAATACAAAAATAAATCTGATAAGGATGCAAAAAATGCTCTTATAGAAAAATATATAGAATTAGTAAAAATTATTGCAGGCAGAATGTATAGCACATATGGTAGTAATGTTGACTACGATGATCTGGTAGGTTACGGAATTTTTGGATTAATCGACGCCATAGAAAAATTTGACATTACAAAAAACATCAAGTTCGAGACATATGCACAAATCAGAATTCGTGGAGCAGTTGTTGATCAACTGAGGAATTTAGATTGGGTACCCAGATCAGTTAGACAAAAAGCTAAATTAGTAGAATCTGCTTGCAGTAAATTAGAAAACAAACTTGGTAGGAACGCCTTAGATGATGAAATCGCCAAAGAAATTGGAATATCAGTAGAAGAGTTTCAAAAATTACTTTTGCAGATAAGCAACCTAAACATAGTATCACTTGAAGAAAAAATTGTTGAAGGAAACAATAGTAGCTTTATAAGTAGTGAAAACAGTTTGCCAGAAAATGTATTGTGTAGCAAAGAAATTATAGAGATTTTAAATGCGAGTATAGATGAACTACCAGAAAGAGAAAAATTAATTATCGGTTTGTATTATTACGATGAACTAACATACAGAGAAATCGGAAAAATTTTAAGTGTTTCCGAATCAAGAGTTTCCCAGCTGCACTCTAAAGCTATTTCCCGCTTAAAACCAAAACTAGCATTATAGCAAAGCAAAAAAAAAGAGTTGTGCGTGTAGTTTTATTGTATAAGAAGAAAAAAGAGGTGCATAAACATGAAAAAAAATGTTGCAAGCAATAGAGATAGCGCAGAGTTTCAAATAGATTATAGAGAAGACGGTGTTTATCTAAGATTAAACAATGAGGCTATTTTAGATTCTTCTAAAATTACTGATGATATTCTTTCTTTTTTAGATAGAAAAATGGTTTTTGATATTGAAGAAGAAAAAGTAAAACTCGCAGTTCATAATAAAGAAGAAAATACTAAAATTGCACCCCCACAAAGTGAAATATTAATTAATAGCAGGGCAATTCTAGATATTTCAAAGGATAAAATGGAAGCTAACGTACTGATTACTCCTAACGAAGGAGGCAAGTTTTTTACTGTTGATGAATTGATTAGTGAATTGAATGCGCAAGGTATCATAAGCGGCATAGATAAAGAGCAGATTAATTCAATTGTTTCTTCTAAGTTAACTGATGTATATTTATTAGTTGCAAAAGGAAAAGAACCTTGTCATGGTACAGATGCTCAAACTATTTATCATTTTTGTACGGAAAAAGAGATAACTCCAACTATTAACAGTGATGGAACAATAAACCACAAACGACTAAATTTAATTAAGAACGTAGAAAAAGGCGATTTATTATTAGAGATTATACCTGCAACTAAGGGAACTGAAGGCTTTAATGTAATGGGAATGAGCCTTCCAGCAAAAAGAGGAAAAGATGCTAAAATAAAAATAGGTAAAAATATCTATGAAAGTGACGACAAGCTGAAGTTTTTTTCTGCAATAGATGGGCGCGTAATTGTTGATAAAAATGGGAAAATCACAGTGAGTGAAATTTTTGAAGTAGAACATAATGTCGACAATTCCACTGGGAATATTCAATTTAAAGGAACAGTTATTGTGAGAAACAACGTGAGAACTGGTTTTTCAGTTATTGCTGATGCTGATATTCACGTAATGGGCGTAGTAGAAGGTGCTACACTAACAGCAAAAGGAAATATTATAATAGATAGAGGAATACAAGGAAATGATCAAGCAATAATTGAATGTGAGGGTAACTTGAATACTAAGTTTATTGAAAATGCAAAAGTGAATTGTAAGGGAGATATTGAAGCAGATTTTGTTTTGCATAGTTATCTTACTGCAAGAGGCAAAATTAACCTTAATGGTAAAAAATCTACTATTGCAGGTGGACGGTTAAGAGCTGGGAAATCAATAAGAGCTGCAATTATTGGGTCTAGTATGGGTACTATTACAAAGTTAGAAGTAGGCATTGATCCAGAAATGAGAGACCAGCATGCTGAATTATCGGATGAAATAATTAAAATTGAAAAAAAAACCAAAGAATTAACGAAAACTATAAAATTACTAAACAAAGCTCTAAAAGCAGGACGGCTTCCTGCAAGCAAAAAAGAACTTTTAGTCAAATCTCTCAATGATTATAAGATTCTGATGGACAATCAAACCAATTTAAAAATGAGAAAAAAATTAATTGACAATATGATAAATAGTCTGTCAAAAGGTAGAGTACATGTATCGAAGATAATTCACCCTGGAGTTAAAATTTCAATAATTGATGCTGTGAAGCATGTGAATGAGGAACTACCAAGCTGTACTTTGTTCAAAAAAGATGGTGAAGTGACTATGGGGGTATACGAAAAGTAGGTGATTTAAATATGTCTATTAAACCTATAGATATGCATTTATCCTATGCAAATGCTATAAAAGAGGCTAAAGTCAAGCAAAATGACTTTAATCGTCTTAAAGTGCAAATCGATCAAATTCAAAATCAGCAAGAAATTTTAATAAAAAAAAACTTGAGCAAAGTTAGAACTGCTGAAGGTAGTGAGCATGCTAGAATATCAAAAGAAAAAACTAATAGAGACCAACATAATACAAAACAAAGGAAGAGACATAACAAAAAAAAATCACAAAAAAGCGAAGAAGAAAATAGTTTAAAAAGAAGAGAACTTATAGATAAAAGCAAAAAAATTGGAACTGTGCTAGACATTAAAATTTAAGACGGTATATAAAAAAACTAAAAAGAACATGGATAATACGAATTTTACGAGGTGTAAAATGAATTATAACTCATACACAATAATTATAGGCTGCATAGTGGTTTTAGTTTCACTAGCTTTGATTATTAGAGAGAATAGACTCTACAATACTAAAAATGAAAACAACGATAATTATAGAAACCAGAGTAACTGTAATGCAAGGAAAGAAGTTGAAATAATAAACAATAAAATAGAGCAGCTAGCCCAAAATGTAGAGTTAATACTTGAATCCACAGTTTCCTCTGAAGAGACTAAAAATATGATTGAAAAACCTACAACCCAACAAGACAATAATAGTTTTAACAACACTTTAAAATATCAACTGTTTGAAAAAAAGAATGAAAAAGTTATCGAGTTACATAAATCGGGACTAGAAATAGCTAATATTGCTAAAATGTTAAACAAGAGCTACAGAGAAGTTGAGATGATTGTAAAATTGCTTAAATGAGGTGGATTGTGTGCATAGAGTTTGTTATAAAAGTTTAGCACTTGGCCTTGGAATCGGAATAATTATCACCGCATCAGCAAATTTGATTTTTCATAATGCCAGTGAAATTGAAAAAGATAAAGAAATCAAGAATAACGTAATAAATTTTGAACGTTCGAGCGATAGAATTAATAATGATGCTAGCGAAAAAATAGTTACAGATGAAAAAATAAATATTGAAGTAAATACTGAAAACAATAAGGAAGAAAGCGCTCCGAGCATAGCTGGCGATAAAGAAGAAGACGAAATAGAAAGTGTTGAAAAAGACTATGTTTTAGTTGAAATAATAGCAGGAATGGCTAGCATGGAAATAGCACAATTGTTGTATGACAAAGGGTTAATTGAAGATGTTGAAATATTCTTAGAAATTGCAACCAGCATGGATGCGATTAAGATCTTAAGACGAGGAATGAAAAGGATACCACGTGATAGTTCTATAGAAGAAATTGTTGAAATTTTAATCAAAGTCAATTAGTTTTTTGATCTCACATGCAGTTTTAAATAAAATTATCAATTATTGCATATTCATCTTGAATTATACCAAACTATATGTTAAGATATTAGAGATAAAAAAGCACGCTTCTTAATTTACTTAGAAGTGCCAAAGGTCCTAAGTGAAAATGATAGAAGCGGATGAAAAACTAAAGGAGGCAACAAAATGCCAGTAATTTCAATGAAACAATTATTAGAAGCAGGTGTTCATTTTGGACATCAGACTAGAAGATGGAATCCGAAAATGGCGGAGTACATTTTTACAGAAAGAAATGGAATTTATATTATTGACCTACAGAAAACTGTAAAAAAAGTTGAAGAAGCGTACAATATTATAAGAGATATTGCAGCAGAAGGAAAAAACATTCTTTTTGTTGGAACAAAAAAACAGGCGCAAACTGCAATAGAAGAAGAAGCAAAAAGATGTAATATGTACTATGTTAATAACCGATGGTTAGGTGGAATGTTAACAAACTACAAAACAATTAAAATTAGAATTGACAGACTACACAAACTAGAGAAAATGGAAGAAGACGGAACATTCGAAGCTCTTCCAAAAAAAGAAGTTATAAAATTGAAACTTGAAAGAGCTAAGTTAAATAAATTTTTAGGTGGAATCAAAGATATGAAATCTCTACCTGGAGCTATCTTTGTAGTAGACCCACGTAAAGAGAGAATTGCAATAAAAGAAGCACAAAAGTTGGGAATTACAGTTGTATCTATAGTAGATACTAATTGCGATCCAGAAGAAGCTGATTATGTAATCCCTGGCAACGACGATGCAATACGTGCTGTTAGATTGCTTACTGCAACTATGGCGAATGCAGTTTTAGAGGGAAAACAAGGAGTACAGACTGAAGAAGAATAACTTGCATATGACTTATGTGAAATACTAAGTTTTAACTGGAGATTATACTTCATCTACGCAATAAAAAAAATTAAATACTTAGAAAATTTTTCACAACAAGGTAAGGGTATAGAGGGATTTTCCCTTGCTCCCTTACCTTTTATGATATTAAACTAGGAGGAGTTTTAATGAACATTACAGCAGGAATGGTTAAAGAGGTAAGAGAAAAATCTGGCGCAGGTATGCTCGATTGCAAAAAGGCGTTAGTGAGCTCAAATGGCGATATTGAAAAAGCTATTGAGATTTTAAGAGAAAAAGGACTGGCAGCGGCGGCAAAAAAATCCGGCAGAATTGCAGCAGAAGGAATTGTTACGTCCTACATACATGGGGGAAGAATAGGCGTATTGCTAGAGATAAATTCTGAAACGGATTTCGTAGCTAAAAATGAAGAGTTCCAAGAGTTTGCAAAAGACATTGCTATGCAAATTGCAGCTTCTAATCCGAAATTTGTTAGCAAAGATGAAATTCCAGAAAATGAAATTGCTAAAGAGAGAGAAATATTAAGAAAACAAGCTTTAAACGAAGGCAAACCAGAAAAAATTGCAGATAAAATGGTTGAAGGTCGAATAGCAAAGTACTATAAGGAAGTTTGTTTATTAGAGCAAGTTTTTGTTAAGAATCCTGATGTTACTATTGCATGCTTACTTAATGAAAAAATAGCAAAAATTGGAGAAAAACTAAGCATCAGAAGATTTGCTAGGTTTGAAGTAGGCGAAGGGATTGAAAAAAGAGAAGAAAATTTTGCAGAAGAAGTTGCAAAGCAACTTGCAAAATAATCTAGAACTACTCGGCACTATTCTGCTTCTTTAATTGTAGGATAAATGTCTAATAAACCTCGAAAGAGCTATAGTTTAAACTGTAGCCTATAATCATAGCAGAAGATTTTGATAATTGAAATCACTTGTATTTAAGAGGAGAGCATATACTGTTCTCCTTATATGCAGCAATAATGTTTTCAAATTAGATGAAGGAATTTTCAATTAAATGTAGAAAACTTCTTTTAGGAGGTAAATCGATGACAAATCCACGTTACAAAAGAGTGTTATTGAAATTAAGTGGTGAAGCATTAGCTGGTGACAATAAATTTGGACTAGATACAGATATTGTAAACATAATTGCTAACCAAGTAAAAGAGATTTCTTTGATGGGTGTACAAATTGCAATAGTAGTTGGAGGTGGCAATTTCTGGCGTGGGAGAACTAGTGCTGGGATGGACAAAACAACTGCCGACTATATGGGAATGACAGCTACAGTTATAAATGGTTTGGCTCTACAGGATGCGCTAGAAAATGCTGGTGTTTTGACAAGACTTCAAACTGCAATCGAAATAAAACAAATAGCTGAGCCCTATATAAGAAGAAAAGCAATCAGACACTTAGAAAAAAACAAAATAGTAATCTTCGCAGCAGGGACTGGAAATCCTTTTTTCACAACAGATACTGCTGCTTCACTAAGAGCTGCTGAAATTGAAGCAGAAGTGATTCTTTTAGCAAAAAATGTTGATGCTGTTTATGATAAAGATCCAGCTATTGACGTCACTGCAAAAAAATTCAAATCATTAACTTACATTGAAGTCTTAAAGCTAGGACTTAAAGTTATGGATTTAACTGCTGTTTCACTATGCATGGAAAACAAAATTCCAATTAAAGTATTTGGACTAAAAGAGCCAGAAAATATCAAAAAAGTTATCCTAGGGGAAGAAATCGGCACTACAATTAAAGCATAAAAGGCAACCGAAGTAAATGAATGATATAAATAGGAGGTATTATATGAATACTGATATTCATGATAAACTAGAAAAGAAAATGGGAAAGACAATTAGTGTATTGAAAGAGGATTTAATGAGCATTCGTGCTGGTAGAGCAAATCCGTCTCTGCTAGATAGACTTTCAGTTGATTATTACGGTACACCTACACCTATAAATCAAATAGCTTCTGTATCAGCTCCAGAACCAAGACTTATTGTTGTTCAACCATATGATCAAACTGCGATTAAAAACATAGAAAAAGCAATACTTCAATCGGATTTGGGACTAAATCCATCTAATGATGGCAAAGTAATCCGTTTAAACATTCCTCAACTTACAGAAGAAAGAAGAAAAAAATTGATAAAAATTGCAAAAAAAACTGCTGAGGGAGCTAAAATTGCTCTTAGAAACGAAAGAAGAGAAGCAAATGAAGATCTTAAAAAGATGGAAAAAAACAATGAACTTACAGAAGATGATTTAAAAAAATCACTAGATAAAGCGCAAAAATTAACAGATAAGTATAGCAAGCAAATTGATGAAATACTTGTAAAAAAAGAAGCTGAAATTATGGAGGTATAAATTTGTATATTGCCTCTGATGTTATTGGTTATAGTTTAGAAGAAGCATTATTTTTGTTGGAGAAAGAAGGCTTCTATGTAATAGTGAAAGAAAGCTTAGGCAAAAAATTGATTGAGCATGGAGAAACGAGGGTTATTAAGCAAGGACCTGTTGTGAAAAACCATATAGAAGTGATAATTTCATATTTTTA
>JAJOKQ010000089.1:0-8622 GCA_021129785.1 Clostridiales bacterium
CTTAACAATTGTATTTTTTAGCTTAACATCATATATAGTAGGATATTACACTTATCCATCAATAAATAAAAACAGTGATTTTATAGAACTTAACCACGAAAGCAGCTTGTTGGATCTAGAAAATGCTGATCAAATGGAAAATAACAATGAAAAAGAGGAAGCGGCTAAAGAAAACTATCAGTTAGCAAGTCAAAATACAATAAGCATAAATGAGGAAACGAAAATAGTATTTAGGCAAAAATATACGATATGCAATTCAATAATTGAAGAAAGCAAACCTATATTCGCTTGGATTGGATTAAGTGAAAAAAAACTTAGAGAAAGAATTATGAACTCACATCCTGATTGGGAAATTTTAAAATTTTCATCTGTAGAAGTGGTTTTGTATAAAGAAACTAATCATGTTCGTCCAAATTACTATTACGTAACCCAAGAAAATGGATATATAATAGTATACAGATATGACGAAACAAGAGGGGCAACTGCAGCCGATAAAACAAATGTTTTAATAACTACTCTACCTCAAATTGATCAAGATTTGATTAAAGGAGGAATATTACTAAAGAGCAAATAAGAAGTAAGGCAATTGCTCGAGGATTATAGTAGTTAATCTACATGAAATTACAATATTGATGACGTGGGATGTTTTAGCTGATGTGTTTTGCTAGTTTAAGAAAGCATATTAGCGAAGTATCTTTTTTCATGATTTTTTAAAGTCTGATTATTACAAATTGATGAAAAATCTTTTAAATATCGCATTGGTAGTAAGTTTATGTTAAACTATTAAGAGAAGAAAATATTTTTGACATAGTCACTGTATGACATATTGAAAGAGTAACTGGAGGACAAAAAAATGATAATTATGGGAGTTGACCCTGGAATAGCAATTGTAGGATACGGGATTCTAGAGTATAAAGGAAACAGCTTTAAAGTACTGGATTACGGCGCAATTACAACTGCTAGCAAAACACATACAGATAAGAGATTAAAAAAAATATATGAAGAATTAATTTTACTTATTGAAAAATATAGGCCTGATGCTGTGGCTGTCGAGGAGCTTTTTTTTAACATAAATATTAAAACTGCAATGGTTGTAAGTCAAGCACGAGGAGTAATAGTATTAGCTGGTGCAAACAAAGATAAAGAAATTTTTGAATATACGCCATTACAAGTAAAGCAGGGTGTGGTGGGATATGGGAGAGCCGATAAAAAGCAAGTACAAGAGATGATAAAAATAATACTTAATCTTGAAAAAGCACCAAAGCCTGATGATGTAGCAGATGCTCTTGCAATTGCAGTCTGTCATGCCCATTCGAGAAATTTTAAGAATTTATTTAGGGTTTGATAAGAAAGAAATGGAGGGACAAGTATGTTTGATTTTATGAGAGGAAGAGTTCATGAAATTGCTAACGATAAAATGATTATAGAGGTAAACGGTATTGGATATAAAATCAATAGCTCAATTACTAGTACTTCTTCAATAAAAATTGACGAAGAGACGATGATATACACAAATATGGTAGTAAGAGAAGATGGGATAAAATTGTATGGATTTGTTAGCAAAGAGGAGCTAAATTTTTTTAATCTTTTGTTAACTGTATCCAAAATTGGTCCGAAAGTAGCTTCTGCACTCCTTTCAACTTTTTCGCCAAGTAAACTGAGCATGTATATTTTAAACAAAGATTTTTTAGCAATTTCGCGAGCACCTGGAATTGGCAAAAAAACTGCAGAGCGAATTGTTCTAGAACTTAAAGACAAGGTCGAAAAACTTGGTTTAGAGCATGTTGAACAAGAAGTTACAGATAGTGTTGTTGAGAGCAATGAAGTTTTAGAAGCGCTAATGGCTTTAGGATACTCGAGGTTTGAAAGCTCTAGAGCAATTAAGTCTACGCATGTTAAAAACGCAGATACATCAGAATTAATTAAAAAAGCGCTTAAATTCATATCTAAGTAAAATAATTCTTAATATTAAAGGTGGCAAGAAAATTGGATAACTATGAAGAAAGAATAATTAGCGAACAACTACAAGATGAAGATGTTGTTGTTGATACAGGACTAAGACCGAAAACACTAAATACTTATATAGGACAAGAGAACATTAAAGAAAGACTTAGTATTTTTATAGAGGCAGCTAGAAATAGAGAGGAAGCACTAGACCATGTATTGCTGTACGGACCGCCAGGACTAGGGAAAACAACCCTATCACATATTGTGTCAAATGAGCTAAACGTTAATTTACGAATTACATCTGGACCTGCAATTGAAAGAGCTGGAGATTTAGCCGCTATTTTAACAAACTTATCAGAAAATGACGTGCTATTTATAGACGAAATACATAGACTTAACCGTGCTGTAGAAGAAATCCTATATCCTGCTATGGAAGATTATGCATTAGATATTATTATAGGAAAAGGGGCAAGTGCTAGGTCAATTAGAATTGATTTGCCTAGATTTACCTTGATTGGGGCTACAACTAGAGCAGGACTATTAACCTCACCACTTAGAGATAGGTTTGGAATCATATGCAAACTGGAACTATACAATATAGAGCAGCTATCTAATATAGTAAAACGTTCGGCTTCGATTTTAGATGTATATATTGATAACGGTGGAATAATTGAAATCGCTTCAAGATCAAGAGGAACACCGCGAATAGCTAATCGACTGTTAAAAAGAGTAAGAGATTATGCCCAGGTAAAAGCAGATGGGAAAATTACAAAAGAAGTAGCAAAAGAAGCGCTCGATCTCTTGCAAATTGATCCTTTAGGTTTAGATAATGTAGATAGAAAAATGATAAAAAAAATAATTAGCAATTTTGGTGGTGGACCTGTAGGGATAGACACTTTAGTGGCTACTACTGGTGAAGAAAGAAATACTATTGAAGATGTTTATGAACCTTATCTTCTTCAACTTGGATTTATTAACAGAACACCAAGAGGTAGAATTGTAACAGAAAAAGCATATAGACATTTTGGAATTCCTTATATTGAGCAGGTGAAGGTATAATGATTGATGAGAAAAAGAAATTCATTAAAGGAGCTAGACTTTTTTTTGTAATACTATTGGCTTTTATGATCTTAGTAGTGAACACAAAACCATCCTTGGGTGTAGACAAATCGGTAATGCCAGAATATATGAATATTGGACTATTCTTTAGAAGTTCTGAAAAAGCAATTGTTCACTTAGGCGCAGATTTAGGATTTAATGTTAATAAAATTGTAAACGGACAAGAAGTAAATCTCTTTTCTGTTTTCGAAGAGACAGAAATATTTTTAAGGAAGGATGCACATTTTATAGGTACAAGGGGTGATTTCTCAGAGTACCATGGAGACCCAGAAGAAGACCTTGCAATACTAACTTTGCAAGGGCCATACCACATACAAATTGGTAGTGGTTTTTCAAACTGGGTTGATGCTAACGAATTTTTAAATACTATAACCCTAACAGCTGATACACCATTTTTAGCTTACGAAAATGAGTGGAGAGTTTACGTAGGACTCTATACTACAGAAAAGAATGCCTCAAAAAGGGCGAGTGTTATAAGTTCAGCCTTAGGGTTGCCGACATCAGTAATTTTACCGTCAGCCAAACGAGTGCAGGTACTAAATGAACAAGGTAATCCAATATTCATGTTTGACTCCAGTTCACAAATTCATTTTGAGCCAATAGAGGATAAAGGTGAAATTGCACTAATTAGAGTTGACGGAAGAAAATATAGAGGGTCTATTACTGTAAAAAGGCAAGAAGGCAGTGATATGACTGTGATAAATAGAGTTTTACTAGAAGAATATTTGTATGGAGTAGTACCAAGGGAGATGCCTGCTTCGTGGCCAATAGAGGCACTTAAAGCGCAAGCTGTAGCAGCAAGAGGCTTTGCGGTAGCATCACTTGGGAAATTTGCTAGCTGGGGATTTAATTTATGTTCTACGGTGAATTCTCAAGTATATGGAGGATTTGATGCAGAAAATGATGCTACAACGCGTGCTGTACGTGAAACAAAAGCCCTACTTATGTTTCATAATGGAAAGGTAATAACGCCCTACTACCATTCAAACAGTGGTGGAAGAACTGAAGACACTGAAAACATTTGGTCGGCAGTTGTTCCATATATTAGAGGGATAGATGATCCTTTCTCGGAGAACGTAAAACATTCAGTGTGGTCTAAGAGCCTAACAGTAACAGAGATAGAGAAGATTCTAAAGAGCAGAAATGTTAATATTGGAGAAGTAATAGATATTACAGTTGAGGAAGTATCAAGAAATGGGCGCGTTCAAGCTTTAGTTATAAGTGGAACTAAAGGTGAGGAAATAATGCTAAAACAAACTAGCAGATTTGCTTTTGGACTACGAAGTTCGTGGTTTAGTGTAAGAAATAGCGATAGTGTAGAAAAGCAGGTTAAAAGCAGCGCAAATAGAGAACCTATATCAATTAATTTAGTAGGCAAGACTGTTATTTCTGCTACAGGAACCAGTACTATAACTAACAAAACAGAACTAAGCATTTTTAATGGAGCTAAACATACTAAAGTAGACTTAACCCCAAGAGCTTATGTTTTTGATGGACGAGGTTTTGGTCATGGACTGGGAATGAGCCAACATGGAGCAAATATTATGGCAGAGAAAGGATTCACATTTAAAGAAATACTAATGCATTACTATACTGATATTGAGGTGAAATAGTTTTGAAAAAAGAAGATTTTGATTTTGACTTACCACAAGAATTGATAGCACAAACACCATTAGAAAAAAGAGATTCATCCAGATTAATGGTGCTAGACAGAAAAACTGGGAATATTGATCATTCTAGCTTTTATAAAATCATTGATTTTATGACTGAAGATGACTGCTTAGTACTAAACAATTCAAGAGTACTTCCAGCGAGGCTAATAGGAGAAAAAATAGGGACAAAAGGCAAGATTGAATTTCTACTACTCAAAAGGGTAGAGTTAAATACATGGGAAGTTTTAGTTAAACCTGGGAAAAAAGCAAAAGTAGGAGCAGAATTTCAGTTTGGAGAAGGGCTTTTAAAAGCAAAAATACTAAGAATAATTGATGAAGGTATTAGAGTTGTTAAGTTTGAGCACGATGGTGTTTTTGAGAGTATTATCGATGAACTTGGAGAAATGCCTCTGCCACCTTATATTACTACCGAGTTAAAAGATAAAGAAAGATATCAAACTGTATATTCAAAACATTCAGGCTCGGCAGCTGCTCCAACTGCAGGACTACATTTTACCAATGAGCTACTAGATAAAATTAAAGAAAAAGGCGTTAAAGTAGTCTATATAACTCTTCATGTTGGGTTAGGAACATTTAGACCAGTAGCAGTTGACAATATAGAAGAGCATAAAATGCATGCAGAATTTTATATGATTGATGAAGAAACAGCAAAAACAATTAATGATGTAAGGAAAAAAGGTGGAAATGTGATAACAGTAGGGACAACATGCTGTAGAACATTAGAATCAGTTGCTGATGATAATGGGCAGGTTGAAGCAAGCAGTGGCTGGACAGATATTTTTATTTACCCAGGATATAGTTATAAAATTGTAACTAGCATGATCACCAATTTTCACCTACCTAAATCATCATTGGTTATGATGATAAGCGCATTAGTGGGAAGAGAAAACATATTGAATGCATATAGGGTTGCAGTTGAAGAAAAATATAGATTTTTTAGTTTTGGAGATGCAATGTTTTTGAAATAATACAAAAAAGATCTATTGAAAGGTGACATGTATGGCAATTAGATATGAATTGATAAAAGAATGTAAGCAGAGTGGGGCAAGACTAGGAAGGTTACATACACCACATGGTGTAATTGAAACACCTATTTTTATGCCGGTAGGTACACAAGCTACTGTAAAAGCAATGACACCAGAAGAATTGAAGGACATTGAATCACAGATTATACTAAGCAATACATATCACTTGTACTTGCGCCCAGGGCATAAATTGATTGAAAAAGCAGGCGGGCTACATAAGTTTATGGGATGGGATAGACCGATACTTACTGATAGTGGCGGATTCCAAGTGTTTAGCTTAGGAGATTTGAGGAAAATAAGAGAAGAAGGCGTTGAATTTAGATCTCATATAGACGGATCTAAGCATTTTTTAAGCCCTGAAAAAGCTGTCGAAATTCAAAATTCTATAGGATCAGACATAATGATGGTATTAGATGAGTGTCCACCACCTGATGCAGATAGAGAGTATATTAGAAATTCCCTTAAGAGAACTACAAGGTGGGCTAAAAGGTGCAAAGAAGCACATGAGAATACTAAAGTGCAAGCGCTCTTTGGAATAGTGCAAGGTGGCATGTTTGAAGACTTAAGAAGGCAAAGCGCAAGTGAATTGTTAGAACTTGATTTTCCTGGGTATGCGATTGGTGGACTAAGTGTAGGAGAACCAAAGCCTCTTATGTACGAAGTTTTAGACTATACTGTTCCTTTGCTTCCAAAACATAAACCAAGATACTTAATGGGTGTAGGAACACCAGATGCCCTACTAGAGGCTGTTATTAGAGGAATGGACATGTTTGATTGTGTACTACCAACAAGAATAGCAAGAAATGGTACTGCTATGACTAGTGAAGGCAAAGTGATAATAAAAAATGCAAAGCATAAAGAATCGTTTATCCCACTAGACAAAGAATGTGGCTGCTATACTTGTAAAACATATACAAGGGCATATTTAAGACATTTATTTAAGACTAACGAAATATTAGGGTTAAGGCTTATGACTTATCATAATCTGTATTTTATATTGCACTTAATGAAGGGCATACGAAAAGCAATATCAGGAGATAGGTTGTTAGATTTCAAAAAAGAATTCTATGAAAAGTATGGATATTAGTTACCAAGAGATTCAAAAAAAATTAATATAAAGGAATTTTCGTTTTTTTTTGTAGAATTGTGATATGATTAGATTGATGTTTTTTGCTTGTTAGAGAATAAAAACTAAAATTAGATTTAGGAGGAATTTTATTATGGAGCAATATACAAGTTGGTTACTACCTTTAGGGTTTTTAGGAGTTTTTTACTTTTTCCTTATTAGGCCTCAACAAAAGAAAGAGAAGAAGATTAAAGAAATGCGTTCAGCCTTAAAAGTTGGCGAAATGATTACTACTATTGGTGGTATATACGGTAAGATTGTTAACTTAAAAGAAGATTACGTTACTATTGAAGTAGGTTCAGAAAAAACCAAGATTGTAGTTACAAGATGGGCGATTGGAAGTATAGTTGAAAAGTAGATCATTTTTAGCTAATATATTGGTTTATATAAAAAAAGATACGATCTTCGTATCTTTTTTTACGAAGTCGATACTAATTGTATGTACAGCGTATGCTTCTATTTATGTTGCAATACATCATGTAAGTAGAGGGTGGCTACACGGAGCGTTCATTGTAACGATTTACATTGTACTAATAATGATATTTGGAAGTGTAATAGTGCCAAATTTTGTTCTAAGTCGATTTGTAATGTATAGAATTTTGATATGTCTTGTAACAGGACTTGTTGGGGGGAATGATTGGAGTAAATATTAAGGAGTGAAATCCACTTTAAATTCTAATTAAATTATGTTATAATCTTAGTGTTAAAGAAATTGAAAGGTGTGATTATATGAAACATATTAAAACATTAAGTGGAGCAACACTTGCAAACAGTGTTACCAAAGGTGGATGTGGCGAGTGTCAAACATCATGTCAATCGGCGTGCAAAACATCATGTACTGTAGCAAATCAAGAGTGCGAAAACGATAGGTTTGATAAATAAGAGGTTTAATCAATATGGTAATTTTATTACCTCACCCGCTTAAATATGGTGAGGCGTATTATCGTTCTGCATTAGTTTTGCCAAACAGAAAAAAAATTTACGAATTGCTTGGAAGGAAGTACACGAATGATTCACAAATTTACTAAAGACAATACTAATATTCTAATAGATGTAAATAGCGGCGCGGTTCATGTAGTAGACAAGCTTGTTTATGAAATATTAGATTATTATCAAGGTACGAAAAAGAATGAAATAATAGAAATTCTTGGTGCAAAACATGATAAAAATCTTATTTTAGAAGCGATAGAAGAAGTGGACACACTAACTAAGAACAACTTGCTATTTACCAAAGAGAGGTACTTAGAACATGAAAGCTTTAAATCGAGAAAACCAGTAGTTAAAGCTTTGTGTCTACATATTTCACATGACTGTAACATAAGATGTGAATACTGCTTTGCTTCTCAAGGCGACTTTAAAGGACAGAGAATGCTAATGGACTTTGATACTGGTAAAAAGGCAATTGATTTCTTATTGGACAACTCTAGAAGCAGGAAAAACTTAGAGGTAGATTTTTTTGGTGGCGAGCCATTAATGAATTTTGAAGTAGTTAAGCAAATTGTTACGTATGCTAGAAGCAAAGAAAAAGAATATGATAAGAATTTAAGATTTACTATAACTACGAATGCGTTGTCGCTAAATGAAGATATTATGAAGTATATCAATGATAACATTTATAACGTAGTTTTAAGCATAGACGGACGTAAAAGTGTTAACGACAAAATGCGTAGCACTATAAATGGAGAAGGAACGTATAACTTAATAATAGATAACATTACAAAAATGGCTAAGC
>JAJOKQ010000089.1:8632-17535 GCA_021129785.1 Clostridiales bacterium
TAAGAGAAACAAAGAAGGTAATGGCTTTAGTTTTTTTCACTATATGATTGATTTAGAGCAAGGACCGTGTGTTATTAAGCGCATTACAGGTTGTGGAGCTGGCGCGGAGTATTTGTCAATTACTCCCGAAGGGGATATTTATCCCTGTCATCAATTTGTTGGAGATGATAACTTTAGAATTGGCTCTGTACACACAGGCGAAATTAGCAACAAATTATATAACGAGTTCTCAGCTGCACATGTATATAATAAAGAAGAATGCAATATGTGTTGGGCAAAGTTTTATTGTAGTGGAGGATGTCATGCAAATGCCTACAATTTCAATAAAGATATTAACACACCATATAAGATTGGTTGTGAAATGGAGAAGAAGCGCATTGAGTGTGCTTTGTGGATTAAAGCAGTTCAACTAGAGGAGGGTTTAAATGATTAAATCATGGCGAGAAGTAACACCTGAAATTGATAACAGTTGCTTTATAGCAGAAACAGCAGACATTATAGGTGATGTTAAAATTGGTAAAAACTCAAATGTATGGTATGGAGCTGTTATTAGAGGTGATGATAAGAATATTATTATAGGAGAGAATACTAATATACAAGATAACGCAGTGGTTCATATCAGCAACGTACTTCCTACAATTATGGGAGACAATATCACTGTAGGACACAGTGCTATAATTCATGCATGCAAAATAGGCAACAACACCCTAATTGGTATGGGCTCTATAATTCTAAATGGAGCAGAAATAGGTGAAAACACTATAATCGGTGCTGGTACCATGGTGCCTCCGGGGAAAAAAATTCCTTCTGGAGTTCTTGCCTTTGGGTCCCCAGTAAAAATAATTAGAAATTTAACAGAAGAAGAAATAGTGAGTATAACAAAATCTGCCAAAGACTATGTTAGATTTGCAAATGAACATAAGCAGAGCACTGTTTAATTAAGAGCTAGTATTGACTAGAGCGGTAATTAAATATATAATTACTCTTATGATAAAATGAAGGGGGAATAAATTGATGAAAGCAAAAAGTGTAATAGCATTTCTGGCAATATTCGTAGTTGTTGTTTTGGCAATATTTTCATCTTTAAACGGAATAGAGATTGGTGGTCTAAAAACAGACTCTCTAAGAGACTCTATAAGACAAGGACTTGACTTGCAAGGCGGGGTATTTGTTGTATACGAGGCGCAAACCGATGTCACGGGTCAAGAGTTAGATAGATTGATTAATCAGACTATAGAAGTTTTCAGACGACGCGTAGATGGTATGGGTTTAATGGAACCAGTAATTGTACGTGAAGGTGAAAAGCGTATTAGAGTGGAGCTTCCAGGAGTGAAAGTTGCTCAAGACGCTTTAGAGATTATTGGTAAAACTGCCCAATTGCAATTCATTGCGCCAGATGGAGAAATTATTTTAACAGGTGAAAATGTAAATCAAGCGGAGGCAACTTTTCCTCCTGGAGAATCACATCCTGTAGTAAGCTTAGAGTTTGACAGTGAAGGCGCAAGAAAATTTGCCGACGCCACTGAAAAAGCAGCGAGGCTACCAGAAGAGGAAGCAATTATATACATAGTTTTAGATGGAGAAATTATTTCAGCACCAGGTGTAGATGAAAGAATATCAGGCGGAAGAGCTATGATATCTGGAAGATTTACCGCTGAATCTGCAGCAAACTTGGCTACTTTAATTCGTGCAGGTGCACTACCAGTAGATTTAGTTGAAATGCAAACATCTACTATCACAGCTTCACTTGGGGTAGATGCTTTTAATAGAAGTGTACAAGCAGGGAAAATTGGAATAATTTTAGTCCTTTTATTCATGTTATTCTACTATAGACTACCAGGATTAGTTGCAAGCATAGCTCTTAGCGCTTACATATTGATTGTTTTATGGACACTTGTAGCGTTTGATGCGACCTTAACTTTACCTGGAATTGCAGCATTAATACTATCTGTGGGTATGGCGGTTGACGCAAATGTAATAATATTTGAAAGATTAAAAGAAGAAATGAGAAATGGAAAATCAATTAGAGCTTCAATCGATTCTGGATTTAAGAGAGCTTTAAAAACAATATTAGATGCAAACATAACAACCCTTATTGCAGGATTTGTATTGTACTATTTTGGGACAGGACCTATCAGAGGGTTTGCAGTAACACTAATAATTGGTATTGTAGCAAGTATGTTCACTGCAATAGTAGTTACGAAAATTCTATTAAAATTGCTTGTGAATATGAATATATTCAAGAGTAATAAACTATTTGGAGCATAGGGGTGATGAAAATGGATATTATAGCAAACAAAAAAAGATGGTTTGGGGTATCAGCTGTAATAATGTTAGTAGGTCTTCTATTTGCACTGATTAATGGAGTGAATTACGGTATTGACTTTACAGGTGGAAGTTTAATAGAAATTGAGCTCGGCAGAACTATTACTTCAGAAGAAGCTAGGCTAATTACAGATGACTTTGATACGGCTGCTAATATAAAATTTATTGGTGATGAAAAAACTATTCTTCAAATTAGAAGCATCGAAGATTTTGACAGCGAAAGACGTGTAGAAATTTTTAATTTGTTTAGAGATAAATATAGCCTAGAAGAAAATGATTTTCTACGTGTAGAAAAAATTGGTCCTGCAATAGGGACAGAAATAAGAAACAGAGCTTTTTTAGCTATAATAATTTCTACAATTGGAATGCTTATTTACATAACTTTCAGATTTGAAATTTATTATGGAATTGCTGCAATTGTTGCTCTTTTGCATGACGTGGCAATACTATTAGCAGTATATTCTATTTTAGGAATGCCAATTAACAGTCCATTTGTGGCAGCAATTTTAACTATACTCGGGTACTCTATAAATGATACTATAGTTGTGTTTGACAGAGTTAGAGAAAACATGAGATCTATTAAGAAATATAATTACGCAGAGGTAGCTAATAAGAGTATATCTCAAACAATTACAAGATCTATTAATACATCATTAACTACTTTATTAACAATTGTAGCACTATATATTATTGGTGTTGAGCAAATTAGAGAATTTGCACTTCCGTTGATAGCAGGAATATTATGCGGTACGTATTCTTCTATATTTATTGCAAGCCCTGTATGGGTAGTGCTTAAAGAAAGAAAAAGAAGAAAAATAGGGTATAATCCTAATGTAGGTACTAAGTAAGTATATCGCTATAACTTCTTCACTATATGGGAAAGAACTAGATGTATTTTAAAATAGAACAATTTTTAATGCTAAAACATGTCTAAGGCAGCACAAGCTGTCTTAGGTTTTTTGACTTCAAAAGATAGTGGTGATTACAATGGAAAAAACTTGGATATACAGCATAGCAGATAGAAAAAAAACTAGTTTGCTAGAAAAAAAAATAGATGTTTCAGAGGTTGTATCTAAAGTATTAGTTAATAGAGGCATCGATGAAGTAAACAGTGCAAGGAAGTTTTTAGATTCTTCTTTGTCGAACTTGCACAATCCATTTTTATTAAAAGGAATGCAAACAGCTGTTAGCAGAATTAATGATGCTATCCAAAAAAAAGAATCTATCTGGATTTATGGAGATTATGACGTTGACGGAATTTCATCTACATCTATAATGCTCAAATATTTTTCTAGCATAAACTATGAAGTCAACTTTTACATACCGGATAGATTAGTAGAAGGTTATGGGCTAAAGTGTGAATCTATAAAAAAAATTAGGGAACAGGGCGCTGACTTAATAATTACAGTAGATTGTGGCATTACATCATATGAAGAAGTTGAGTACGCAAAGAAACTTGATCTTGACATTATAATTACAGATCATCATGAATGTCAAGAGAGTCTGCCAAAAGCTATAGCTGTTATTAATCCAAAACAAAAAGATTGTAATTACCCGTTTAAGCATCTGTGTGGCTGTGGTATTGCTTTAAAATTGATTCAGGCACTAACACCAAGTGAAGTATTTAAGGAGAGTATTTTTGATTATATTGACTTAGTTGCTATGGCAACTGTTGCAGATATAGTGTCTTTAGTTGATGAAAATAGAATCTTTGTTAAACATGGATTGAATCATTTTAAGGACTCAAAAAACAAGGGAATTAGAGAACTTTTAAATGTTTGCGGATTAAAAAACGAAAAAATAACTGCGGGCAGAATTGGGTTTACGATCGCACCTCGTATTAATGCAGCAGGCAGAATAAGAACTGCTTCTATGGCTGTTAGCTTGTTAACAACAGAAGATGAAGACGAAGCAAAAAAATTAGCCCAAATACTTGATGAAGAAAATAAGAAAAGACAAGTAATAGAAGCTGCAATATATGAAGAAGCTGTGCACATGATTGAAAGCAGTAAAAAATTAAAAAATGATGCTTTTCTAGTTATACACAAAGAAGGCTGGCATCATGGAGTAGTAGGAATTGTGGCTTCGAGGATTGCAGAAAAATATTATAAACCAACAGTGATTTTAGGATTAGAAAACGGAATACTTAAGGGCTCTGCAAGAAGCATTCCGGGGTTTAATTTGTTTAGTACTATGAGTGAGTGTATAGAGTTACTTGTAAAGTTTGGGGGACATGAGCAGGCAGCAGGGTTAACACTTAAACTTGAGAACATTGAAGTTTTCGTAGAGAAACTCAATAAAATAGCAAGTGAAATAATGAAAATAAAAAAGTTTACACCTGAAATTAAGTTTGATGCAATTCTAGCTATGACTGATATAAGTGAAGAGTTAGTGATCGAACTGGAACGTCTAGAACCATTTGGCATTGGTAATCCAGCGCCCAAATTTATGTATAGAGCTATAGCTGTTGATAGCACACGCTGTGTTGGCAAAGATGATAAACATATTAAGATAAGATTAGTTGATAGTAAAAAATATATTGATGGAATTGGGTTTAGTTTGGGAGAAAAGATAAACATTGTTAAAGATGCTAAAACTATTGATATTTTATTCACGCCAGTGTTTAATGAATACAAAGGACGTAAGAAAATTCAGTTAATTATTAAAGACATTAAGGATACGAATCAAGAGATTATCAAACAAACTGATTTCGAGCGTAGCTATTATAATACAATGCAATTTGAAAACAGAAATGCTGCGATGCATGAAGTTGATTTTACTAAGATTAAGTGGCATTTTGATGATGCTAAGAATGAAAAACTATTTGAGCATTTAGTATTGAATCCTAAAAGTATCATTTTAGTTAACACCCTAGAAAAAGCAAATCACTTGTTAAATTTGGCTAAAGTCTGTCTTAACAAAAAAGAAGTATCATTTTTGTTTGATTTCAACGATATAAGTGATAAAAACAATACAAGTAGAATTCATATAGTGATAAATCCTAACATTGCTAAAATTCAGTTTAATAATTATAATAGCGTTATCTTGTTTGATTTATTTTTCTCTCTAGAAGATTACAACATGCTATTTAGTAGGGCAGAGCATAATAGAATTATTGGTTTCTATGAAAAAGGAGATGAGCTTTTTAATTCTAGAGTGCTAGACAGTATTATACCCAAGAGAAAAGAATTAGTAGCTATTTACAAGTATCTTAAAGAAACTTTGTGTTGCTCAACTTATACTATAGATACAATTACAAATGACATGAATGTACAATATGGTAATTTGTTTAATTCTAGAATTGTTGATAATGCGCTTGAAATGTTTAGAGATGGCAATTTGCTGGAGTACCAAAATAATAATCATGTAATTACATTGAAATTGTTAAGCGTTAATCAAAAAATTGATTTATTAAGTATAAGTAAGTATAAAGAATTACTTAGGTATCAAGAAAGTTTTAATATAATAAAAAATAGGTTTAGTGCAGGAGGAATATTATGAATATCGAGAAGATGATTAGAGAAGTTAAAGATTTTCCAAAAAAAGGGATTGGTTTCAAAGACATAACTCCCTTACTTCAAGACAGCAAACATTTTAAGTATGCTATAGACGAGCTAGCAAAACAATTAGAAGGTCTAGACATAGATATAGTTGTCGCGCCTGAAGCGAGAGGATTTTTAGTAGGTGCGCCAGTAAGCTATAAACTTGGAATAGGGTTTGTTCCTATTAGAAAACTGGGCAAACTTCCAGCTGAAACAATTAGTTATGAGTATGAATTAGAGTATGGTACTGATACGCTTCAAATGCATAAAGATGCGATTAAGCCTGGGCAAAGAGTGGCTATTATTGATGATTTACTAGCAACGGGTGGAACTGTATTGGCTACTGCAAAGTTGATAGAGCAACTAGGTGGAGAAGTAGTAACGATGAATTTTTTAATTGAACTCGAATTTTTAAATGCTAGGGATATTTTACGTGATTATTCCATTAATTCGATAATAAAGTATTAGAAATTGATAATGAAGAGGCAAAAACCTGTAAGGGAGCTTCCCATCTGGGTGCTGTAGCAAAGAGGGGGTGTAAAATGTTAGAAAATTTGATAGCAATGATAGAAGAATACAATCCACAATGCGACGTAGAGTTGATTATTAAAGCATACAACTTTGCTGAAAACGCTCATGTAGGACAATATAGAAAATCAGGTGAAAAATACTTTATACATCCTGTCGAAGTAGCTAAAATACTTATAGAGCTTAAATTAGATAGTATAACAATTGCGGCCGCACTATTACATGATATTTTAGAAGATACTGACTATAGCTATAAGAAACTTGAAGAAGAATTTGGAAAAGAAACTGTTGAATTAGTTGAGGGAGTCACTAAACTTACAAGGTTTTCCTTTCAATCTAAAGAAGATCATCAAGCTGAGAATTTAAGAAAAATGTTCGTAGCTATGGCAAAAGACATTAGAATAATACTAATTAAACTAGCGGATCGACTTCATAACATGAGAACTTTACAGTATCAATCTGAAGATAAAAAGAAAGAAAAAGCGATAGAAACTTTAGAAATATATGCTCCTATAGCACATAGACTTGGAATATCAACAATGAAGTGGGAATTAGAGGATATATGTTTGAAGTATATCGACCCTGAAGCATATTTAGCATTAGTTGATAAAGTTGATTTGAAGAAAAAAGAGAGAGATAAGTATATAAACGAAGTAATAGAAGTAATAAGTAGTAAGATAAAAGATTTTGATTTGAAAGGCAGTATTTACGGGCGATCAAAGCACTTTTATAGTATTTATCGCAAAATGAAGTATAGAGGCAAGGAATTTGATGAAATATTAGACTTCTTTGCCGTTAGAGTAATTGTGGACTCTATTAAAGAATGCTATGGAGTATTAGGTATAGTTCACACGCTGTGGAAACCTATTCCAGGCAGATTTAAAGACTATATTGCAATGCCAAAGCCCAACATGTATCAATCGATACATACTACTGTTATAGGACCTAATGGGGATCCAGTTGAAATTCAAATTAGAACAAAAGAAATGCATCAGATTGCTGAGTATGGTATTGCTGCACATTGGAAATATAAAGAAGGTTCAACAAGTTCTTCTGAAGATGAGCTAAATAATAAACTTGCGTGGTTGGCTCAAATGAGAGAATTAGATGAAGAATCTGGCGATCCAAGAGAATTTATGGAATCATTGAAAGTAGACTTGCTTACCAATGAGGTTTATGTTTTTACGCCGAAAGGTGAAGTTATTAATTTGCCAACAGGCTCCACGCCAATTGATTTTGCATATAAAATCCACTCTGCTGTTGGAAATAAGTGTGTTGGAGCAAAAATAGATGGACGTATTATACCATTGACATATAAACTTAAAAACGGAAATATTGTTAGGATACTGACTTCTACAAATAGTAATGGTCCTAGTAGAGATTGGCTTAAGATTGTTAAAAGCTCTCAAGCAAAGAATAAAATTAAGCAATTTTTCAAGAAAGAAAGACGAGAGGAAAATGTTGAGAAAGGGCATGAAATTCTTGATCGTGAAATTAAGAGACAAGGGTTACACATGAATGAAAAGCAAAAAGCTAAGGTATTGGCTAGCATAGGGAAAAGACATGGTTTGACTACCGAGCAAGACTTGTATGCTGCAATTGGATACGGCGGAATTGCGTTGACTCAAGTTATGCCTAAAATAAACGAATTTGTTAAAAAAGAAATACCAAAAAAAGATCATAAAATGGAACTTCAAGTCGATATCAAAAAAGAGAAAATACAAAGCGAAACTGCAAAAAGAAACAAAAGCAAGCAAAAAGAACTTGTTAAAGTTAAGGGAATAGACAATATTATGGTGCGGTTTTCAAAATGTTGCAATCCTGTTCCAGGAGACAAAATTAGTGGTTTTATTACAAGAGGTAGGGGAGTTTCAATACATAGGGATGATTGCCTTAACATTATTGAAAATGAAGATGTTATAGATAGACTAATTGAAGTTGAGTGGATTATTGGAGAAGAGATCTCATTGCAAGCGAAAATACAAATATTAGCAGAAGATAAGAATGGTCTGTTAGTTGATATAACGAAAATCCTTACAGAACTTAAAATAGAAATGGTGTCTATCTACGCCCGAACAAACAAGAAAAAGGAAGCAATATTGAATGTAATCGTAAAAATAGATAATGTTAAAAAACTTGAGAAGTTAATGCAAAAGATTAAAAACATTAAAGAAGTTATAGATGTGCAACGAGTTACTACTTAAGAACTAAAAAACGTTAGTATAGTTATGGATTAACCACTAGACGGTGTTTAAAGGAGAAAAATATGAGGGCAGTTGTTCAAAGAATTAGCAAAGGGCAAGTAACAGTAGATGATAAGGTTGTTGGATCAGTATCTAGAGGTTTGTTAATATACCTAGGAATTAGTGATTGTGATTCCAATAAAGATGTAGAATACATGGTAGGGAAAGTAACTAATCTAAGGATTTTCGAAGATAGTGAAGGCAAAATGAATCTCTCATTATTAGATGTTGCGGGAGAGTTGCTAGTCATTTCTCAATTTACTTT
>JAJOKQ010000080.1 GCA_021129785.1 Clostridiales bacterium
TATTTGGAGTTCTTTTGTTGATTGATAATTTCGGTATATACGAAGTAGATATGTCGGTAGTATTTGGTTTGATCATCCCCTTTGTTTTATTAGGTTGGGGATTTGAGATGGTAGCAAGAAAGATGGATTGGGGAGCTAAGATTGTTGGAGTTATCGCTATTTTAGTTGCTGTAAATATGTTAAGTAACAAGTTTGACTGGTTCTACATTGAAATGGATATGATTTGGGGAATGCTGTGGCCACTACTTATGATATTTATTGGGTATAAAATGATGTTTCAAATAAAGAGCAGAGGTAAAATTGCTTTTTTAGGTGGAATAGAGCAAAAAAAGGAAGGATGGAAACTTGAAGACGCGTCATACATGGCAATAATGGGCGGAGTAGAATTAGACATTAGCAAGGCAGAAATAGTAGAAGGAAAAACAGTGTTGTATATTACAGCAATAATGGGAGGCATAGATATATTAGTACCAAGCGATATAAATGTTGTCTGCAGAGGAACCGCAATTTTTGGAGGCATTGATTTTTTAGAAAAGTCAGGCGGAGGTATTTTTGCGATTGTAAAAGAAGAGTATGAAGGACGTCATAGTAAAACTCTAGAAATAAGAGCAGAAGCAATTTTTGGTGGAGTTGACGTTAACGTAATCAGATAAAAATAGGCAGGAGAACTATGGATAAAACTACTTTAATCAAAACGCTACAAACTAAAATTCTTGTGTTTGACGGTGCTATGGGGACTATGTTACAAAGCATGGCTCCAAGTACTAATTGCTGCGCAGAATTACATAATCTAGAGAATATAGACATTGTCAATACTATACACAAAAAGTATGTGGATGCAGGATGCGATGTTATAGAGACTAATACTCTAGGTGCAAATAGAATTAAACTTGAACAGTTTGGGCTCTCTCATCTGGGGAATGAAATCAATAGTAATGCAGTTGAAGTTGCAAAAAGAGCTGCCAGTAATAAGACATTAATCGCAGGTGATATGGGACCAACAGGCAAATTTTTAGAGCCGATGGGTAAGCTTAGTTTTGACGAAGTGTATAGAGCTTATTTTGAGCAAGCAAAAGTATTAATAGAGTCAGGCGTAGACTTGATAAATATTGAAACAATGACGGATTTACATGAAGCTAAAATTGCAGTGATTGCAGTTAAAGATGTTGCTGATATTCCGATAATATGCTCAATGACGTATGACCAAAATTACAGAACGCTTACTGGAGCTGATCCAGAAACAGTAGCGACTGTATTAGAAAGCTTAGGCGTTGATATTATAGGTGTAAACTGCGGTTTTGGACCGGAAATGACTGTAGAAATAGTAAGAAGAATATATCAAGTAACAGACAGATATATAAGCGCACAACCAAATGCTGGCATGCCCAAAATTGTTGAAAGTAGAGCAAAGTATAGTCTGGGCCCTTTTGACATGCAGAGTTACGTGGGAAAGTTAGTAAGTGCAGGGGCAAATGTAATAGGTGGTTGCTGTGGCACAACTGAAAAGCATATGAAACTTATGGTTCAAGAAGCGCAAAAATTTATGCCGAAAAAGAGAACTAAAGTGATGTTTTCTAAACTATCTAGCGGAAATAAAACAATATTTATTGGTGATAAATTAGTATCAAAGGCGGTCGGAGAGCGAATAAATCCATCAGGGAATCAAAGGATATATAGTGCAGTTGTAAATGGAGAATTCAATATAATTGCAAATGAAGCAAAAAGACAAGAAAGTTTAGGAGCAAGTATAATTGACGTAAATATGTCTGTGAGAATTGGAGGAAAACCCAAAGAATCTGATTTTATGTGCAGTGCGGTAAGAGAGATACAAAAGATTGTAACAGCTCCTTTATCTATAGACACTACTTCACCTATGGTAATGGAGGATGCACTTAAAACTTATAGAGGAAAAGCACTTTTGAACTCTACGAGTGGAAAAGACCAATCTCTAGAAGATGTACTATCTATCGCTAAAAAATATGGAACGGCATTTGTTGGCCTTACACTAGACGATAACGGAATACCAGAAACTGCAAAAGAGAGACTGAAAATTGCTGAAAAAATTATTACACATGCACTTGATAAAGAGATAAGAAAAGACAATATTTTCATAGATGCATTAGTTTTAACAGCAGCAACAAAACAAAATAGAATTTTAGAAACAATTAAAGCTGTAAAGCTAATAAAACAAGAATTTGGTGTTAGAACTTTACTGGGGATAAGCAACATTTCTTTTGGACTACCTAATAGGAATATGCTAAATGTAACGTTTCTAGCAATGTGCCTTGAAGCAGGAGTCGATTTGCCAATAATTAACCCATTAGATGAGAGCATATGGAATGTGATTAAAGCATCTGACGTACTCACAAGTAGAGACGTAAATGGAAGTAAATTTATTGCTTTAGCTAATACGCAAAAGATAAGTACGAACAAAGAAATTTACGTGCACAAAAACACTATATATGAGAATATAATTCAAGGTGATATCAAAAATATTGTAGATTCGATAAAAAGAGAAGAAAAAGAAGGAGTGTCTCCTAAAGAAATAATTGATATTCATTTGATACCATCACTTGAAGAAGTTGGGGAAAAATTTGAAAAGCAAGAGTTTTTTCTTCCTCAATTAATGATGTCTGCAGAAACAGCGGAAATAGCATTTGAGTATATAAATGCAAAGTTAGATGAGAATAAAGAAAATAGCAAAGAAAAAAAATATAAAATTTTGCTTGCCACTGTAGAAGGTGACGTGCATGATATAGGAAAGAATATAGTAGCTATAATGCTTAAAAACTACGGGTTTAATGTTGTAGACCTTGGCACTAACGTTAAAGCAGAAACGATAGTTGAAAAAACATTAGAAGAAGAGCCTGATATTATCGGTTTAAGTGCGTTAATGACAACAACGATGCAAGAGATTGAAAATGTAGCTAATAAGTTAAGAGAATCAAAAATAGACATTCCCTTAATTATTGGTGGAGCAGTAGTAACAGAAGAATTTGCTATTTCGCTTGGAGCGTGCTATGCTAAAGATGCAGTGGATTCTGTGAAGGTAGCAAAGAGGATTTTGACTTAATAACCATGAAATAGAAATACGCACAAAACCAAAACAAAAAATAGAGAGGTATCATACATGAACGAAAGATCATTAAGAGCATTAGAATATTATAAAATCATAGATTTATTAGTAGATAGATGTACATCACAACTAGGAAAAGATCTTGCACTAGCTTTAAAACCAAGTTCAGAGGATAGTAAAATCAATGAAATGCAAACTGAAACTAGTGAGGCGCAGAGCATTTTGATTCAAAGAGGAAATGTTCCTATAGACGGAATATATAATGTTGATGGATTCATTAGAACGACAGAAATTGGGTCATTTCTTGATGCGGGGAGTTTACTTAAAGTCAAAGGTGTTCTAGCAGTAGCAAGAAGAATGAAATCTTTTATTAAGAATAAAAATGAAGATGCAAAATGGCCAACGATTGAGAGTCTAATAAGCACACTTAGTACTTTTAGAGAAATTGAAGAGAAAATTGAACAATGTATTATTAGTGAAGTAGAAATTTCAGATAATGCTAGCTCAGCTTTAAGAAAAATACGTAAGAGCATCACTTTAAAAAATGAAGCTGTAAAGAATAAACTAAACAAAATTATTACTTCGCAGGCGTATCAAAAAATTCTCCAAGATACAATTGTTACACTCAGACAAAATAGATATGTAGTGCCTGTTAAGCAAGAACATAGATTGAGTATGCCTGGAGTAGTACACGACAAGTCTTCAAGCGGAGCGACATTGTTTATTGAACCTATGGCTGTTGTCGAGCTAAATAATCAACTTAGAGAATTATATATTGAGGAAAAAAAAGAAATTGAAAGAATACTAATGGAAATATCAGCAATGATAGCTGAAAGAGCAGAAGAAATAAAGAGCAATCAGATAATATTACAGCAATTAGATTTTATCTTTGCTAAAGGAAAGCTTTCGATTGATATGAAAGCTGTTGAGCCTGTTCTAAGTGAATCCAACAGCTTGTACTTAAAAAATGCAAGGCATCCACTATTAGAAGTTGATGAAGTTGTTCCTACAACTATTTGGCTAACAAAGGAGCAAAGTATTTTAGTTTTGACTGGACCAAATACTGGTGGTAAGACGGTTACATTAAAAACTGTAGGCTTACTTAGTTTACTAGCACAAAGCGGACTGCATTTACCAGTAGATTTCGGCACTAAACTTCCTATATATGATAGCATATTTGCTGATATTGGTGATGAGCAGAGTATTGAGCAGAGTTTATCAACTTTCTCGTCACATATGACTAATATTGTGAACATTTTAGACAAGGCAACAAGTAAATCGCTAGTATTGTTTGACGAACTTGGAGCTGGAACTGATCCAACAGAAGGTGCAGCGCTTGCAATGTCAATATTAACTCATTTAAAAAATAGTAGAACGGACGTAATTGCAACTACACATTACAGTGAGTTAAAGCAATTTGCACTAGTTAACAAAGGTATAGAAAATGCATCGGTAGAATTTGATGTAGAGACACTAAGACCGACTTACAAGCTCTTAATAGGAATACCAGGGAAATCAAATGCATTTGAAATATCAAGAAAGCTTGGGTTACCTGAATTTTTAATTGAAGATGCCAAAACCTTAATATCAAAAGAAAATATTGAATTTGAAGATTTACTGCAAAATATTGAAAAAAATAGAACAGTAGTTGAGAAAGAGAAATTAGAGATACAAAAGATTAGATTAGAAACTGAAAGAATAAGGCAAGACTTTATTGAAAAGAAAAGTAAGATTGAAAGTCAAAAAGGCGAAATTATAAAAAAAGCAAAGAAAGAAGCACTAAAAATTGTAAAAGAAGCAAAAAAAGAATCAGAAGAAGTTATAGTTGATCTAAAAAAAATGAAAGCAGGTATTGAAGAAAAAGAAATAAATAGACAAATTGAAGCATCTAAAAAGAAGTTAAACACCAATATTGAAGCTTTGCATGAATCTATAGGCGGAAATCTGTTTAAAGCCGAGAACAACAAAGCACCAGTAGATTTAAAGCCAGGCGAAACGGTAAAAATTCTTTCGATTAATCAAATTGGTTATGTGCTAGATAAGGAAGACGAAAAAGGGCAAGTGCTTATTCAAGTTGGTATAATGAAAGTGAAGATGGATGTGTCTAACTTAAAAAGAGAAAAGGAAGAGAAAAGTGGCACAAAAACTGGAGTTAGCAAAATACTAAATTTAAGAAAAGCAAATATCAAAAGAGAAATAGATTTGAGGGGACAAAACTTAGAGGAAGCGATGCTCGAAGTTAATAAGTTTATTGACGATTGTTATCTAGTGGGGGTAACACCTATAACAATTATTCATGGTGTCGGCACTGGAGTATTAGCAGCAGGAATTAAGCAAATGTTAAAGAAAAATGGACATGTTAAAAATCATAGGCAAGGTAAGTACGGAGAAGGAGGAATAGGAGTAACAATAGTAGATCTGAAGGATTAAGAAGAAGTAGAGAAAAGAGGGATTAGTTTGATTTTAATTAGTGCATGTTTGTTAGGAGTTAATTGTAAGTACGACGGGTCTAATAACTTAACCCCTGATATTATATCAAAATTTGAAAAAGAAGGAATAGTCCCAGTCTGTCCAGAACAGCTAGGAGGGCTTACAACTCCAAGAATGCCTGCAGAAATTGTGAATGGCACAGGAAAAAATGTTATAGACGGGGAAGCACGCGTCGTTGATAAGAACGGGGAGGATGTAACTGTGCTCTTTCTAAAAGGCGCAATGGAAACAGTGGAAATTGCCAAGAAACTTAGCGTTAAATATGCGATATTAAAGAGTGATAGCCCATCTTGTTCATCTACGGGTATCTATGATGGCACCTTTAAATCAAAACTCGTAGAAGGAGACGGTGTTACTGTGGCACTACTTAAGTCGAAAGGATTTCAAGTATATTCAGAAAAAGACTATTGCCTTTTGTAAAAAAATCACTTGAGTGAATGCGGAGAAATATTTGATTTTATGTTAAAATTTTGAAGAGATTGATGAGTGTTAAGCAGAAAGCGGTTTTAAATAATCTATGGGTATTATGAATTATTTTCATTTTATATGGGATACATGCTATTAATTTCTACCTTTTTGTGGTATAAATATATAAGACATTATTAATTATAGAGAAGGTGGGTATATATGAATAAGATTAAATATATAAGCACGTGTATATTGCTCGTAGTAACAACAATTGTTTGACAGGCTGTGTTTGATAGATTTAATCAACCAAGTTTGTCTGTTACGATTAACACATAAGGGGGCATACTTATGAAAAAGAGAATATTTTGTTTAACATTAGTACTATTGCTTGTACTAAGCCTTGCTGCATGTAATCGCGATGAGGAAGAACTACCAATACATGAGGGCAACGATGCACAAGACAAAGTCAATGAAGGTGCTAATGAACCTGCCGATGAGCCAGAGGACATATACTATGTACTCTATCTAAGGCATAGGAATCTACCGTTTATATTTGAAAATACGTTTAGAATAAAAGAAAATGACTCTAGATTAAAAAATAAATCTATTGAACATTTTGTTGTAGAGCAATTAATCGAGCAAGAAGACGTAGATGATCTGATTAATCCTATTCCAGATGGTACGAAAGTGCTATACGTTGAAAGAGAAGGAAGCACAGTTATCGTAAATCTCTCAGAAGAGTTTATTAGAAACATGAGAGGTGATGCTGAATTTGTTGAGATTGCTGTTGCAACAATAGTTAATTCGCTTGTTATTTTACCCGGGAACGAAAAAGTAAGAATTTTAGTAGATGGGCATTCAATTGCAAACTTAAGAGGTGCTGATATAAGTACTGATTTTGAGTTTATTGTTCAGTTTGCAGCTGATAAATAATTAAAAGTACAATGCAAGAAATATAACAGGCTCTTGTTTCGTTTATGACGAGATGAGAGCTTTGTATTATAGTTGTTCTAATATTGGAGGGAATTTTGTGATTAATTACAAAGAAAAAATAGCCAAAGTATTATCTGATAATATTGAAGAAATGAATGAAATAGAATTATTAAATATGATTGAAACACCACCCAACTCAAATATGGGGGATTTTGCATTTCCGTGTTTTAGTTTAGCGAAAATATTTAGAAAAGCGCCAAATATGATAGCACAAGAATTAGAAAAAAAGGTTGATATAGACGAAACAATCGACAAAATTAATACTTCTGGAGGATATCTAAATTTTTTTATTGATAGAAAAGTTTTCGTATCAAATGTATTAAATGAAGTAATAGTTAAGAAGGAAAAATTTGCATCTAGTTCTATTGGTGAAGGTAAAACGATATGTATAGATTTTTCGGCGCCAAATGTTGCAAAACCATTCCACGTGGGTCATTTACGATCTACAGTAATAGGCAATTCAATTTATAAGATCAATGAATTTCTAGGATATAATTGTGTGGGAATAAATCACCTAGGCGATTGGGGTACACAATTTGGGAAAATAATAGTTGCATACCATAGATGGGGTAACAAAGAAGAAATTGAGAAATCACCTATTTCATCGCTGCTTGCATTATATGTTAAATTTCACGATGAGGCTGAAGTGAACCCTGAATTAGAAGATAAGGCTAGAGATTGGTTTGTCAAAATGGAAAATGGAGACGCGGAAGCACTTAGCTTATGGAAATGGTTTAGTGCAGAAACAATAAAAGAGCTTAAAAAAGTATATAAAAGACTAGGTGTAGAATTTGATTACTACACAGGAGAGAGTTTCTATAACGATAAAATGGACGCAGTGACGAAAGAGCTTACAAGTAAAGGATTACTTACGGAGAATAAAGGCGCATTAATAGTAGACTTAGACGACCACGGCATGCCACCATGCCTCGTACAAAAGACAGACGGGAGCACACTATATGCAACCAGAGATTTGGCTGCAGCATTTTATAGAAAAAAGACGTTTGACTTTTATAAGTCTTTATATGTGACTGACTATTCCCAAAAACTTCATTTTGCGCAGGTGTTTAAGGTAATTGAGTTAATGGAGCATCCATGGGCGAGCGACAATATTCATGTACCATTTGGAAGAGTAACGCATGAAGGAAAAAGAATTCAAACAAGAAAAGGTACAGTTGTGTTATTAGATGACGTACTAAAAGGTGCAGTTGAAAGAGCCAAAGAGATTATTGAAGAGAAGAACCCTAATCTTGAAAATAAAGAAACCATTGCCGAAGACGTAGGAATTGGTGCAGTTATATTTAACGATTTAAGTAATAGCAGAATTAAAGATGTATCATTTTCTTGGGATACGGCATTCAAATTTGATGGAGAAACAGGACCATATGTCCAATATACTCATGCGAGAGCTTGTAGTGTTCTACGCCGAGCAGATGTGCAAATAGACTTAGAATACAATCCAGAATTATTAACAGATGATATTACTGTAGAAGTTTTAAAAGAGATATATGAATTTCCAAACGCTATAAAAGACGCACAAATAAAAAGCGAACCTTCAATCGTAACAAGACGTATAATGGACGTAGCACAAGCATTTAACCGTTTTTACAATGAACACCAAGTTATTGTAGAAGATAAAGAAGTAAAAAAAGCGAGACTTGCAGTGGTTTTAGCGACAAAAGAAGTGCTAAGCACAGGACTATATCTACTAGGAATTAAAGCACCGGAGAGAATGTAGATTGTGAGGTAAAATGTGAAAGAAAATGAGAGAATAACTAATGCTTTTGTATCTTTTATCTATGGAGATATTTTAACCTTAAATAAAAGAAGAACAAAAAAAGGTATAAATGAAAAAAAAGAGATGGGTCGCAAACAGTGGTCGTATACATCAGAACTATTATTAATACTATCGAAATGCTTAATTGATAATGAAAAAATGTACGAAGTTATAGTGGATAACAACAGACTAAGCGAGGAACTTGATTTTTGGAAGTACTATATAACTGAAAAGGCAACTAATATTACCGGTAGAATAAACGTAGGTGTTAATTACTATAATAATAAAGAATATTGGGATTGTAAAATAGGGTGTGGTTTTAGCAGTGTTATTTTATTTGCACTTGCCAATAAAAACTATAATGTTACGCAGAGGGAAACATACAAACAGATATTAATTTTTAATCGACATCCACAAGTAGTCTTGGCAGGACTATTACTTGCTAGGACAGCACATATGTTATTAGAAAACAGTGATATTACAAAGGTAGAGCTATACGAGAGACTAAAAGATTTTTTAATTCACTTACAGCTAGCAGATTTAGAAAATGAATTTTCAGGTGAACTGCCTAATAGTTATAGAGTAAGCTTCGAGAGAGAAAAAATAAATTTTATGCTTGAAATGGGTAGTATACATAATAACGATTTAAGAGAAAAAGAAGTAATTACTAGCAAGAACAAATTCTTAGAATCGATTTACTGTTATTGGGAACTAGTAAAAAAGGGTGAGATCAATGTAGATTATGCCGATAATGAAGGATTTTCAGAAATATATGCAATAGCACACACGCTGTATGCTCTAAATAACAAACTAGCTTTTGAAGAATCTAGCGAAAATATAGAGTGGAAATTTGTCAAGGAAATGAGTGTTTACATCAATAAACTAAGGCATTTTCACGTGTCGAAAAAAAGATACATATCTTGTAATCAAAACATTGATTTGTTTTCTTTACAGGTAGGTGACAGAGTTAAGCATCAGATACTAAACTTGTGCAAGATTTTAGAAAAAAGAGTAGTGAAGCATGAGAAAAAAACAGAAACGACTATAATTGTTGAGTGTAAATCGGGAGTTTATGAGTTAAAACAGTATAATTGTATGAAGAATTAGTGATAATCAAGGAGGAGCATTTGGATGCATAATAAATCAATAGTATTCACTGGTGGTGGATCTATGGGGCATGTATCAGTCAATTTGGCAATTATTCCAAGATTCATTGAAGATGGTTGGAAAGTGTATTATATAGGTTCTAAAAAAGGAATAGAAAAGCAGCTTGTATCAAAGCTAGATAAGGTTCAATATTTAACAATAAGTACCGGAAAGCTGAGACGATACATTGACATTAAGAACGTAACGGATCCCTTTAGAGTGCTTTCAGGGATATTTCAATCATATTCTATAATAAGAAGAATAAAGCCAAATGTCATTTTTTCGAAAGGTGGGTTTGTTTCGCCACCAGTTGTATTAGGAGGTTGGCTTAACAATGTACCTGTGGTATTGCACGAGTCAGACTTGACCCCAGGGTTAGCGAACAAAATAAGCATGCCATTTGTAAAAAAAATATGCACTACTTTTGATGCCACAAGAAAATTTGTTTCTAAAGAAAAAGTTCACTACATTGGTCCTATAACTAGAGACTCCTTAAAGAAGGGCATTAGTGAGCGTGGGCGAGATTTTTTAGGCTTTACGGGTGATAAGCCAGTACTGCTGATAATGGGCGGTAGTTTAGGGGCCAAGCACTTAAATGCTGTCATTAGAACAAATTTAAAGAATTTACTTTCAGGGTTTCAGATCATACATATATGTGGCAAAGGAAACATAGAAAAGTCAATAAAAATTGCTGGTTATAAGCAAATAGAGTATGTAGAAGAAGAACTGGCTGATATTATTGCGCTAAGCGATTTAGTCGTCTCAAGAGCAGGATCAAATGCTATTTTTGAGTTCTTATATTTTAGAAAGCCGATGGTATTGATTCCGCTCTCAAGAGCATCAAGTAGAGGAGACCAAATACTAAATGCACAAGAATTCAAAAGAAAAGGATATTGCGAGGTTGTAGAAGATGAAGATATGGATAAAAATACATTTCTAGATACAGTATATAAAGTGTTTAAAGATAAGAACAAGTACATTACAGAGATGAATAAAACGAAAATGCGAGATAATACAAAAGAGCTTTACTCTGTTATATTGAACGTGGCGAAGTGATTTTGTTTACTATTGACAGATAATGTAGTATAATGTTCTTTCAGGAAAAACACATACATAATTGTATATGCGTAGAGCGTAATCAAATAATGATATGCAGTTTTTACAAATAAACTTTAAAGGGGAAATCATAATGAAGAAAATGTTACCTAGCAGGAAAATTATTTTAGCAATGGCAGTTGTATTTATACTTTTGCTTGTAGTCAGCTTAGCGGCTCCGGCAATAAAATCTAATGTAATAAGGATGGATCCAGTTAACCATTTGATGTATAGCGTTAATAAAACAAGCCAAGAAACAAGTGCTCAAACATCTTCTACGATTGGAATGAAATTGAACAAAGAAGAATTGCTTGAAATGGGAATATTTGAGTTTAGCGCTGATGAAGAGGCAATGTTCGATTTTGCAAACTCGTTACTTGAAAATTTAACTTTTGTTGTAGATGAATCACTTGAAGTAAACACAATAGACGGGAAATTAAATTTTAGAGGGGATTCAAGTTTTGACATGAAATATTCTGGTCATTCTTTGCTTAACTATGAATTAGTTATAGACCAGTGGGATTGGCTGATAAAATCTGAGCTTATGCATTCGCAGCCATTTCTAATAGATGTAAATAAAATCGCTAATAAATTGTTTGACTATTCGATCGATGGAATTAACGATATAAACGTAGATGAGTATATAAGCATGTTGACAGATACTACTACGCAAGAATGGAGAGCTTTTGAAAATAATTTACCTATTTACAAAACACATCTAAGAACATTTATAGAGCCAAGATTAGTGGAAAAAGGTGAAGGACCTATAGTACTTGAAACACATGAGACACAGCGTAGTTTTGGAGAAACGATAATTCATGATGGGATTCATTACGAAATAAGTTTCAGCGTTAAAGAATATTATGATTTCTATGAAGTTCTAGTACGTGAAGCAAAAACAGATGAAAAATTAAAAGCATTAGTCCAAGCGACTGCTGCTAGAGTGCTAGATCATGTAATAGAAACTAAAGATTATGAAGTATTTGGGTTAACAACTGAAGAAATGCAAACAGCTTTAGATAGAACAGACAATGATTGGGATAAATGGTGGAACGAAAGCTTTGATCAAATGATAGAGTCTTTTGATATGATGCAAGAAGCATTTATTATGCCAGAAATGCCAGAAATGAGCTACACATACTTAATTTCGATTGATTCGAGCGATAGAATTAGAAGAATCGAAGCAGATATGAACCTTGGATTTATGAGCATGAATCTAGTATCAACTGTTACGGCTTTTGGTGAAAATGTTGAAATTAAATCTGTACTAGAAAACGAAAATATGATTAAAGTTCACCAACTTATTGATGACCCTATAATGGGAGCGGAAGTAGGAACGGAAGTGGCAACTAATTTTGTATCAAATTTCTTTAGTAGCGAAGGGTTTACGACGTTATTAAATGACGTTAAAGAAAATTCAAATATGTTACCAGCAGAAGAAAGAGATATGATAACGCAAAGCTTAGACATGATGTTAATGCAAATTGATATGATGCTACCAATCTTACTACAGCAAATGGGGATGTAAAAATTGATTGCCGTATCTAATTTGAGCCATGTAATTGAAAAGAACTTCATATTAAGAGATATTGAGTTTTCGTTAGAAAGAAGTGATGTATTAGGAATTGTCGGTCCCAATGGGGCCGGCAAATCTACATTGATTTCTATTCTTGCAGGAATTGTTGTGCCTACAAATGGACAAGTAATATATACAAACAGTACTAGAATGACGAAGAAACAAAAAAGAAACCTAATATCTTACGTACCACAAGAAATTGCTTTATTCGATGAATTAAGTATATATGATAATCTGGTTTTGTTTGGAAACGAAAAAAACGCTATTGCTTTAAAAGAGAAAATTGGAGATGTATTAGAGCAACTATGCTTATCTGAAGAAAAAAATAAAACTGTTGCTAAGCTATCTGGCGGGATGAAAAGAAGAGTAAATATTGCAGTTAGCTTAATGAAAGATGCAAAGTATATATTTATGGACGAACCAGTTGTAGGGGTTGAATACAAAATTCGAGAAGATGTAGAAAAAATGATTAAAAGAATGCAAGGAGAAGGAAAAACGCTAATAATTAGTAGCCACCAGTTTGAGTTTCTTGAGAGCGTATGCAATAAACTTTTATACTTAGTAGATGGCAATCAAAAATATTTTGGAGAATATAACGAACGAGCTTTTAAATCTTTGTAGGTTTTAAATCTAAATATAAAGATGATAAAGGAAGAAATTATGAGAAGATTCTTAGATTTACTACATCTCGACTATAAGAGGATGATTAGTCAAATAGCTAAACTGGCGCTGTTGTTAAGTGCTTTTTTCGTTGTGATTGCATTAATATTCACTTTATCAGAGAAGAAGCTGGATATAGATACAAGCATAGCTTTAGTAGCTAGAGAGCAAGCTGTAGAAGTAAAAACACTAATAAGAAATATAACTGCTAACAAATTAGATAACATTGTTGATTTTTATGAAACAGACTATAATCATGCCAGAGAACTTCTAGAAAAGAACGAAATAATTGCAATAGTTGAATTGCCAGAAGATATTATGGGGCAGATATACAATAGAGAAATTGTAGACATTTCTATTCACTCGAATAATCCCAAAGATATCAGAGTGCAATTCTTAAAAAAGTACATTGATAATTTAGTTTTTAGCTTAAACGAAGGTCAGAGTGCAGCCATGATTTACTGGGATGTTATGAGAGAGCAAAACATAGCTAGAGAAGAAAGAATACAAAGTTTCAATTCTTTAGCATTAACATATATGACAACATTTTTACTTAGAGGAAATGTATTTGGGGACGAATACAATATCGATAAATTCCAAGGGAAAACCTTTATTCACTACTACTTTTTTTCTATGCTAGTTATTCTAATGATAATTAGTACAATTCTATTTCATTCTTTCTTAGATGACGACATCAAAAAAGGGAAAATTGAGCGATTATTAAGCTCTAACTATAGCATTACTCATATATACGCATCTAAAATAGTAGGTGGCGTGCTTTTTTCGTCAATCGGTATCATATTGTTAAAAGCAGCCTATATGCTTGTGTTTAACGCATTTTCATTGAGGGCACTGTTTGTTTTTATCATAAACTATATATTGGTAAGTATTGTTATTCAATCAATAATTATCGTGCTTTACCTGTATATTAAAAACGAGATACTTAGAGACGGAGTTTTCATGGCATTTATACTTACAGGATCAATTACAGGGGGGCTAATACTACCATTTCAATCACTCCCAAATTTCTTCAGCAAAATGAGCCAATTTAATATTTTTGCAATAAGCCATAACTTACTAATGGCTAGCAAAGGTGGCAAGGGGACGTTTCGTTTGACAGGTACTTTTGACTCGATTGTTTCAAATCAAGAGTTTCCTTCTTTGTTGGTCTTAGCTGTACTCTTTTTAATTTCGGTGATCCTAATAATTAAGAAACACAGAGCTGGGAGGGTGTTGTAGTGAGAAACTTCATTCTAATAAAACTAAAAAACAACCTATTTAATTACAAGAATTTGATTTTATATCTAGTTCTTATTACCACAATTTCTTTTCTTAGCATTCATATAAACAATGAGCAAATGGCAGAAGACTTTTTGTACACAGTAGCCATAATAGATTATGATGAATCGGAATTATCAAGTAGTTTTATAAAAGAACTAAAAGCATCACCTAGTATAGAAGTAATAGTTTTAGAAAATATAGATGGAGCAATACAAAGACTAACACGAGGGAGTTATGACGTTATATACGAAATTAACAGAGGCTTTGAAGAAGATATTTTAGCAGGCAATTTCGAAGATGTTATTACGCTACATAAAGAAATTGACTCATTAGCAGTTGCATGGATAAATGATCAAATTAGCATACAAATCGTAAGAGAGTGGATATTTCAAGATATGCTATTAAGGCTAAACAAACTAGACGTCGATTTTGATGTTAAAACATTGCGAGAGGGATTTGAACAGAGGCAAGAAGAAAGCACTTTAGTTAAAATAAACGAAATAGTAGTGGCTGGTGGAGGCACGATTAAAGAGAAAAATACAAAACACAACAGCAAATATGCATTTAAGTTGATGTGGGGGGTTTTTATTTTATACTCATTGATTAGCATTGGCAAAAATATAATAACCGAAAAAGAAAAAGGGATTGTTAAAAGATTAGAACTATCAAATATGACAGTATTTAGATACCAACTTAGCTACTTCATAATCGGATTAGTAAATACACTAATACCATTTATAATCTCAAGTATCATTGTTTTAAACTATAATATTTTTAACTTGGGAGAAACTATTTTCTTAATAATTGATACAGTACTATACTCCATAGTAACTTGGTTTGCAGTGATACTTTTAATAAAATTAACGAAAACAAAAAGAACCTACATATTAACTAGTCAGCTTTTTTTAATAGCAAACATATTACTTGGAAGTGGCATAATATATAATTTATTTATAGTGTCGGATGTATTGTCGTGGGCAATGCCACTGAGATGGTACGTTCAAAATACAGTACAGTAGTGAATGTTAAATGAGAGGAACTCGTGTCTATATCGTTGTTGTCAGAAGCGACGCTACATATGCTTCACTAGCCCTGTGGAATAACGATAAAAGATATTTACGACGTAACTTGACATTTAATATGCTAAACGGTATTATTATTTAAATGACGAGGTGTTTCTATGATTAAAATCAAAGTATCAGATATGTTAGGAAAATATAAAATGACGCGGAAGAAACTATCCAAATTAACTGGGATAAGAGCCAACACAATTGGGCATTGTATAATGAAACAGTAAAGCGAATAGATATTGATTCTTTAGACAAAATGTGTAAAGTGTTTAACTGCGAGCTCAATGAAATAATAGAATATGTTCCAGACGAAGCTGTTTTCGAGAAAAACAACATGTTAAATCTTAAAATCGCTTCGGATTTCAGCTCAATTAGGAGATGCAGAGCTTATAAAAAGTGGAACAACGTCTATTATTAATATGGGAACTGTAAATCATACAGAAGAAATATTTGATGTAGTTTATCAAAGTGGGTTTAGAGCGATTATGGGCAAATGCATGATGGACTACGGGTCAAATGCAAAAAATGCATTAATTGAAGACACTAGAAAGTCCACCGATGAAAGTATAAAACTTTTAGAAAAATGGCATATGAAAGACAACGGAAGAATCCAATACGCATTTCCGCCAAGATTTGTTATATCATGCAGTGAAGAATTTTTGTTAGAAACAAAAAAGCTAGCAAAAGAATATGATGTAATGATACATACTCATGCATCTGAAAATCAAAGTGAAATTAGAATTGTTCAAATAGATAGAGGCATGATAAATATAGCTTATTTAGAAAAACTAGGGTTAACTGGAGAAAACCTGATTCTAGCGCATTGTATCTGGTTAGATGAAGAGGAAATGAAAATCATTGCAAACACGGGGACCAAAGTGGCTCATTGTCCGAACTCAAACCTAAAACTAGCATCAGGAATTGCAAAAATACCTGAGCTTCTTGCAATAAATGCTAATATCTCGTTAGCTGCAGATGGAGCACCATGCAATAATAATTTAGACATGTTTAGTGAAATTAGAACCGCAGAACTTATTCAAAAAGGAAGACTTCTTGATTCGACTGTAATGCCATCTGAAAAGGTTTTTGAATTAGCAACCATAGGTGGAGCTAAAGCAATGCGCAGCGCATGGAAGACAAACTTGGCAGTATAGAAGAAGGAAAACTTGCTGATATCGTGATACTTGATTTGAACTCTATTCACTGTCTCCCTAAGGATGAAGTAAATATTATTTCAAGACTTGTATATTCGGCAAGAGCAACAGACGTGGAAACAACAATAATTAATGGCAAAATCGTAATGGATAAGAGGAAGCTAAGTACTTTAAATGAAGAGAATATTAAAATGAGTGCAAATAATATAATTAAGAAGCAGGTAGAAAAAGCAATTTAAAAGTAGTCTTGGAGGTGGAAGTATATTGGCAAAAATTAAAAGGTATAAACCAAAAAAAACAGAGCAGGTATGCGAGTTGATGAAAAAATATGAGAGTGACTGCAAATTGATAGCAGGAGGGACAGATCTAATTATAAAGCTAAAAAATAGTGAAAATAGGCCAAAAGCACTATTGGA
>JAJOKQ010000003.1:0-5165 GCA_021129785.1 Clostridiales bacterium
TGAAGCATTGCATGAAGTTCAGTCATTGCACCTTCTGCAGTTTGGACAAGCGATATCCCGTCTAATGAATTCCTAGATGCTGTTTTTAAACCTTTTACTTGCGCTCTCATTTTTTCTGATATCGCTAGACCAGCAGCATCATCAGATGCTCTATTGATTCTTTTTCCTGACGATAATCTCTCTAGCGTTTTTGCTATTTTCGAATTATTTCTAGTTAATAATCTGTGTGCATTTAATGCAGGTATATTATTATTGATTCTCATCATTTCGCCTCCAAGCTTTTTCTTTAATTTTATAGTTGTTTCATTTATAGAGTTTTTCCAGTAATATGGTTTTCAGCTAGCATCAAATGCTAATTATCTGACAAACCAATACTGTCCACGCCTTCTACAAAAATAAGAATTTGAGCCACAATTTCGTATAATTCTTTTGGTATTTCTGTACCAACTTTAAACTGTATTAATTCTTTTACTAATTCTTCGTTTTTATAAATTTCCACATCACTATTTACTGCTTTTTCAATTATTCTTTCTGCCACGACACCCCTGCCTGAAGCAGTAATTTGTGGCACTGCATGCTCTTCGCTATTATACTCTAACGCAACAGCTTTTTTATTTTTATTCATATTTTCTCTCCTAAATAGTAATATCAATAAAATGCCTTGTTACAATCTCTTTTTCTAAACTTGCCTCAATAATGTTTTTAATGCTCGCTTCTTCATCTACTCGAAATGATAAATTCTTTATATCATATCCGACTTCTTGCATCAAATCTGCTAAATCATTACTGCGATTTTCTATGATTATTCTGTGCTTTTGCTCTTTCACGCCAAATTTTATTGTTGCTTTATTATTCTTAACAGAAATATATATGTTTACATTCTCCATATTCTTAGTATCAATATTCAGCAGTAACGACATGTCTTTTGGGTCAATTTTCTTGCTCCCCTTTTTTTGATTCATAACAAATAGTTGCAAGTTTTTTGCATACTCACTCATCATAATTGGAAATTGCAAAATTAAGTTGTTCTTATTCATCTGGTTTTGAAATTCTAATGAACTCATCAAGTCGTTTAATGCTTTTTCTATTTCTGTATTCGAACTACCATCGACACTAGACATTAAGTTTTGTAAAAGTTCGATACTCTTAGCAATCTTACCTAACATTTTATCAATATCAAAGTTTCCTAGTTTCACTTCATTTGTTATCCCATTTAAAAGTTGTCGAATTTCTTGCGCCTCATTTTTGGCTGTATTTGTAGGTGAATGGTCTAATTCGCTTAAAACATTTCCTATTTGCTCGCCTATCTGCTTCTGATTATCAAACAGTAAGAACATATTCTCAGCTTCCTTTAATGATAAAGGTATATTGTTTTTCATCAACATAGCTAATATGCCATCTTTATTACTATTTATACTAGGCAGTGATTTCAAGACTTGTTCAACATCATACATTTTTGTTTGTCCTCTGACAAACTCAGTAAGTTTATTTATTTCCATACTCATTATATTCATCTTATTATCTATGCTATTATTTATCATCAAGCTGCTAATATTTTGCTTGACGTAATTAACTTGTTTGCTTATTTCAAATAATTGTTTTATGCTTGCTTGATTTGATTTCACATTGTTTTGTGTTAGTGCAAGCATTGCCGCTCTCTCGCTGAAAAGCTCAGCTGGTAAAGAGCCTCTGTTACTGACAAATTTCGAATCGCTTATATTTATGCTATTACTAACTAAAGAATTATCAATACTTTTATGTGCTAGCACTAAATTATCTAACGTAGTTAATGCGTTAGTACTTAATTGTCTTGCAATTGTACCTAAGTCCATATCATTAAGCAAGCTAAAAGAATTCACTACCTCTGATATAGTATTATATGCGTTTTGCAGTGAGATATCTTCTGCCAGTAATGTATTCTGTAATTTAGGAGCTAAAACCAATTTGTTTAATACCCCCACTTTAAAGTCAATGCCTTTTTTAAGAAGTAAAATCAGATCTTTATCTTGCATACTGTTTAATTTATTTAAACGATTTAGAATCTCATTGATTTTTTCCTCATCATTTTTTATACTATGTACGGACTTGTCAATTAATTCGCTCTCTGATTCTAAACTATCAACTAACTCGACAATGTCAACAACATGTTCTTTCCCTACATTAATACCCGATTTATATAACATCGTTAGTTTTTCATAGCTCAATTGCTCTTTTAGAATTTCTATAGCTTCTTTAGTCTGCGTAACATTCTCTATGTTCTCCTTACTTACTGGCACTTGATTTTTAATAAGCTTTTTTGCAAGCTCAATATTATCTTTCGTGTTTTCAATTCCCTCTTTTATTAGAATTTCTTTTATTTCGTCTTCCATAACTGCTAGTTCTTTATCAGTAATACTATTATCAATATTTAAGTTTCCACTCATAGATAGTTTTTCGTAATTCGCAGTAGCTTTCAGGCTTAGCTTTTCACCTGACATCACTGTGCCTTTAGTAATATTATTCTTAGTTTTAATCAAATTTTCAATGCTCGGTTCTATCTCTTTTTTCATAGTTTTAATAATGGTCTCATCTTCGTTGTTCTTTAATTGGTTCAGATTATTTAAGGTGTCATTAATTAGATTTACATTTCCCTTAGTAATTTCTGCACCTGATTTATGTAGCGCCTTAATGGCATCTTTAACGTCTTTTCCCATTTTACTTCCAAACAAATCTTTAGCAATACGCCCTGCTTCTTCTGAAGTTAGTTTTTTGCCCTGTGCAAGTAGCGTTAGCAATGATTTGCGCTCTCCAGCATTTTTCATCTCTTTAATGTGGTCAGAAATCTTTTGAAGTGGATCTTGTTTAATGTCTACTTCTTTCTCGCTCAGTTTCTGAACCATATTAGAATCTAAATTGTTTGCTATAAAACTGAGGTTTTTCTTGGCAGATACAAAGTCTAAAAGGTTTTTCTTGCTCAAATTAACACCATGTTTTTCTAATACTTCTATTCCATTTATCAAGCTATCTTCATTAGGGAGGTTGAATTTGCTTAGTAATTTAACATTGTCTGTACTCTTACTAGTGTCAGCTCTTTTTATTGCACTGTCGTTATTTGTATTTTTTATAAAGCTACCCATATTTTCTTTTTTTCTGCTTGGAGTCATATTGCTAGAATATATGCGATTAAGACCTACTTTACTTCCCGAAATAGCATTATTTATCATGTTTATCACCTCTTAACTCTTATCTTTTTATCGTCATAATGTCGCTGTTTCTTTAATTATAAAATCAAAACTATTGCATTCTATTACTATTGACGATAGTATATAGTAAGGGATATTAAAGGAGTAAAAATATCATGAATAAAATTAATAATATAAATTTAAGCAATATAACTAATTTAATCAATCAAAACTCAAAACAAGTTAAGGAAGCTCAACAGACTTTTAATGCAAAATTTCAAAATGTTAAGTCAGAACAAGTTAGAGGTCATCTTGAAAAATTGTATTCTCAAATCGGTCAACAAGCTGACAAACTTTCTGAAAAGCTAGATATTAATGAGGTCGTTAGATATAAAAAATTGGTGAGAGAATTCTTAAATCTTGCAGTTAAAAATTCTCACCAATTTAGCAAACAAAATTTTCTTGACCGTCGTGGGAGACATAGAGTTTATTGTATAGTTAAAAACGTTGATCGTGAATTAACCGAACTTACAAAAGATTTTTTGTCACAAGAAACAGACCGCCTATCAATTATAAAAAGATTAGACAATATTCGTGGTTTACTGCTTGATGTGCTTATGTAAAAATATAAGTACATCAATTTAACTTTAATCCATCATTTTTTACTAGTCAAATTTTTCACTAAAAATTCATTAATAAAATGATCTATTTCTCCATCCATTACAGCCTGCACGTTACCAATTTCTGCATTTGTTCTATGATCTTTTACTAGGTTGTACGGATTAAACACATAAGACCTTATCTGACTTCCCCAAGCTATTTGGCTTTGTACTCCTTGCAAGTCTTCTATTTTATCCTTTTGATGCCTTTCTTTTAACTCTATCAACTTTGCTTTTAGCATTTTCATAGCAGTATCTTTATTGCTATGTTGAGACCTTTGATTTTGACATTGCACTACGATACCTGTTGGAATATGTGTTATTCTAACAGCAGAGTCAGTAGTATTAATATGTTGCCCTCCTGCACCACTTGCTCTATAGGTATCCATTCGTAAATCAGATTGTTTAATCTCAACTTCTACTGTATCATCAAGCTCTGGCATTACATCTACCGATGCAAAAGACGTATGCCTTTTACCAGATGAATCGTATGGAGAAATCCTTACTAATCTATGTATTCCTTTTTCTGATTTCAAATAACCATATACATTTTCGCCTTCAATAAGCAAAGTCGCGGTTTTTATACCTGCTTCTGGGTCTTGAATCAAGTCTAATATTTTTACCTTATAGTCTTTTCTCTCCCCCCACCTAGAATACATTCGCATAAGCATTTTAGCCCAGTCCTGTGCATCTAGTCCTCCAGTGCCGGCATGAATCGCAACAATTGCGCTACTACTGTCGTATTCACCATATAGTAGTGTAGAAACCTTTGTCTCATACAAGTTTTTCTCTAATTCTGTCAACCTCTCTTCAAACTCACTCTCAAAAGAAATATCTCCTTCATCAATAAACGTGACTATCATCTCTAAATCCTCTAGTTCATTTACCAATTTTTCATAATTATCTATTTTGTCTTTATACGTTTTAGTTTCTTTTAATAATTCCTGAGCAACTTTTTGGTCATCCCAAAAATTTGGCACTGTCATTTTCATTTCATTTTCTTCAACTTTTTCTAATAATTTAGCTAAGTCAAAGAGAAGCCCTCAGTTCTTTGATTTCTTCATTCATTTTACTCAATTGTTGTTTGCTTATTTCTATATTTATCAAAGTTTTCACCTCTTGTTAAGTTATTAAAGTCTAAGGTATTGTGTTTTTTCTCTCCACGCTAGTGAAATTTAAAATACTAAGCAAGCATCTGAAAAGTTTACTAAAATTCTTAACTCTTGAGAAGCTTAAATCCGTTTAAAACTCGTGCTGTCTGAGCGCAGCGAGTTCACGAGTTTAGGATTTCTGCTTTGAAAGAGTTTTAGAATTTATAAACTTTGAGGTAGTTTGTGTGTATTTT
>JAJOKQ010000003.1:5175-12872 GCA_021129785.1 Clostridiales bacterium
CTGCTTTGAAAGAGTTTTAGAATTTATAAACTTTGAGGTAGTTTGTGTGTATTTTCATTGCCTTTCACCCTACGCTAGTGAAATTTAAAATACTAAGCAAGCATCTGAAAAGTTTACTAAAATTCTTAACTCTTGAGAAGCTTAAATCCGTTTAAAACTCGTGCTGTCTGAGCGCAGCGAGTTCACGAGTTTAGGATTTCTGCTTTGAAAGAGTTTTAGAATTTATAAACTTTGAGGTAGTTTGTGTGTATTTTAAATTTCACTTCCACAACATTTCTTGTATTTTTTCCCACTGCCGCAAGGACAAGGTTCATTTCTGCCAACAGCTTTTACTTTTACCACTGGTGCTGTTTTATTTCGTCTGCCATGCATTTCTTCTGTTGGGTTTGCCATTCTCTTTCTTTCAACACCTACAACTTTATCAATACTAAACAAATATTTTATCGTTTCTTCTTGAATGCTATTAATCATCTCTTGAAACATATCAAAACCTTCCATTTGATATGCTCTAACAGGGTCTTCTTGTCCAATTGCTCTTAAGCCAATTCCTTGCTTTAGTTGATCCATTGCATCAATATGTTCCATCCATCTTGAATCGATTACTTGAAGCAAAATAACTCTTTCAATTTCTCGCATTCTTTCATGCGAAAATTGTTCTTCTTTTTCCTTATATATCGATTTTGCAACATCAACAATTCTATTTTTGAGTTCTTCTAGTGTTAAATCTTCGATTCTTTCAAATTTGAGATTCCCCTTTGGTAAAAATATTCCATGTAAATATTCTTCAAGACCTACCAAATCCCATTCTTCTGGATACTTTATTCCTGCAGTATACATCGATATAGACGCATCTACTATATTCTCTAGCATATTCATTAAATGGTCATACATGTTTTCGCCAGCAAGTACTTTCTTTCTCTCGCCATATATTATTGTTCTTTGCTTATTCATTACATCATCATATTGCAGTACATGCTTACGTATTGCAAAGTTTCTTCCCTCAATTTTTTTCTGCGCATTCTCAATTAATCTTGATATCATCCTATGTTCAATGGCTTCGTCGTCTTTTAGTCCCAATTTATCAACTAGCCCATGCATTTTGTCCCCACCAAATAATCTCATAAGATCATCCTGCAAAGAAATAAAGAACCTACTCGACCCTGGGTCACCTTGTCTGCCTGACCTTCCTCTTAATTGGTTATCTATTCTACGCGATTCATGCCTCTCTGTCCCAATAATATGCAGTCCGCCTAAATCAACTATTCTTGCATGCTCTTTGCTAGTCTCATTTTTAAAATCTTTATACAGATCTTCGTATACCCTTTTAGCAGCTATAATTTGCTCATCGTCAGTTGGTGCATATCCAGTAACTTCAGCAATAATTTCATCAGAATATTTGCGTTTTTTCATCTCTCTCTTAGCTAAAAACTCTGGATTTCCTCCTAGCATAATATCTGTTCCACGTCCCGCCATATTCGTTGCAATAGTTATAGATCCTTCACGCCCTGCTTGAGCTACAATTTCTGCTTCTCTCTCATGTTGTTTAGCGTTTAAGACCTCATGTTTAACTCCTTGTTTCTTTAGTAGTTTTGAAATTTCTTCTGATTTTTCAATTGATATTGTCCCAACTAAAACTGGTTGCCCTTTTGAGTATTTCTCTTTAATATCCTCTACTACTGCACTAAACTTACCTACTTCATTCTTATATATCGAGTCTGCCATATCATCTCTAATAATTGGCTCATTTGTTGGTATCTCTACTACATCCATACCATAAATAGCGAGAAATTCTTCTTCTTCAGTTTTAGCTGTCCCAGTCATACCTGCTAATTTATTATACATTCTAAAGTAATTTTGAAACGTAATAGTTGCGAGCGTTTTAGATTCTCTTCTCACATTTAATCGCTCTTTTGCTTCAATAGCCTGATGTAGTCCGCCGCTATATCTTCTTCCAAACATTAATCTACCTGTAAAGTCATCAACAATTACAACTTCTCCATCTTTAACAACATATTCTTTGTCGCGCCTCATAAGATTATGTCCTTTAAGTGCCTGAGTAACATGATGTAAGATTTCCATGTTTGCTATATCTGAAAGGTTTTCTATAGCAAATGCTCTTTCTGTCTTTTCAACCCCTTCTTCAGTCAACATTACAGAATTTGCTTTTTCATCTACCGTGAAGTCTTTTTCTATTTTAAGCGTACGTACAAATTGATCTGCTATTAAGTACATTTTTGTTGTTTTATCTCCATCCCCAGAAATTATTAGAGGAGTTCTCGCTTCATCAATTAAAATACTGTCAACTTCATCTATAATAGCAAAGTTAAGCTCCCTTTGTGTCATCTCTTTTTCAAAAATAACCATGTTTCCCTTAAGATAATCAAATCCAAACTCATTATTTGTGCCATATGTAATGTCACTACCATATGCTTCGCGCCTCTCTATTGCAGTCATTCCGTGCACAATGCAACCCACCGTAAGTCCAAGGAATCTATATATTTTACCCATCCATTCTTGGTCACGCTTTGCCAAATAATCATTAACTGTTACAACATGTACCCCTTTGCCTGAAAGTGCGTTTAGGTAAACAGGTAGTGTTGCAACAAGGGTTTTCCCTTCACCAGTTTTCATTTCTGCAATTCTTCCTTGATGTAGGATGATTCCGCCTTCTAGTTGCACCTTATAATGTTTCATACCTAATGTTCTCCATGCAGCTTCACGTACTGTTGCAAACGCTTCTGGTAGTATATCATCTAGTGTTTCATTATGTTTTAGTCTTTCTCTAAATTCTTGCGTTTTGCCCTTTAGCTCTACCTCATTCATTTTTTCAAACAATGGTGCTAAGCTCTCTATTTTTTCGACAATTTTCTCTATCTTTTTTAGTTCTCTTGAACTATAACTTCCAAATACCTTTTCAAATATTTTCTTCAAATTTTCCACCCCAATATCTCATTATTGATTCGCCTAACCATTTTACCACGATGCTACATCTATAACAACAAAATACTTACCTGTAATCATGCCTAAGCATTCTGCTTGTTCTCCTATATACTCGTGATTGCATAATTTTTTGTATATATAAAAACAAGCCTAAAGATACTAATAAATCTCCAATACTCATTACATGTTTTAGAGGATAAAAAGACGGCAGTGCAAATCTCTTTGCCAAATATTCAGTATACGTACTAGCATCTTGTATAGGTATATAACTAAGTATTTCGCCCTCTTTTATTAGGTTAACCATATTTACTAATCCTAGTTTCTCTAATACTAGCAAATCAATAGGCATGCTACCCTGATTTAAAACAATTGCAGTAAAGTTAGCTACAGCTCCTAATAATATTAACCATATGGCTTTATTATGCAAGTTCAAAAAAAGAACAGTGAATAGCAAAAAATACGCCACTATATAAATATAAATACGATTATCTATAACAACTTTGTTCCCTAAAAATACTAATAGAGATGTTCCAATCATCAATATAAATGATAAAATCAAAATATATGGAAGTCTCAAAAAAACATAGCCTAGCTTCTTAAAATCTCCACCTCTAATTTTTCCAGCGATTACACCTAAAAACAAAGCTTCAAGTATCATTCGTTAATCCTCACTTTCCTAAAAGTCATATATGCTCTAACTTGTATAGTATTCTCTATTATTTTTGCTTTTCCTTCTATTATTATATTTTTAAACGAATTTTTTAGCAGCACGCAAAAAAAAGATGGCCAATTCACCATCTTTTAAACTATTTTATCTTACTTCTAACATCTCTATTCAAAATGAGGTTCAATCAAACCAAAATTACCATCTTTTCTTTTATACACAACGTTTACTTCGTCAGAATCAGCATTAGCGAACACGAAAAAACTGTGACCGATTAGCTCCATTTGCAAAACTGCTTCTTCTGGGCTCATTGGCTTCATTGCAAATCTTTTCGTCCTTACAATTTTTGATTCGTTTTCATTTTCATTTGCATCTACTCTAGATATATTTTCAAATCTTATTGTTTCATATTTATTAGTTCGATTTTCTAGCTTTGTTTTATGTTTTCTTAGTTGTCTTACTAATTTATCCATAACTTTATCAATAGATGTGTACATATCGTCAGTTACTTCTTCAGCTCTTAAAAATGCTCCGTTAATTGGTATAGTCACTTCAATAATCTGTCTGTTTTTTTCAACAGATAATGTAACCTTTGCTTCTACTTCCTTTGCAAAATACTTGTCTAATTTTGATAGTTTAGATTCCGTCATATTTCTTAGCGCACTTGTAACAGCAACGTTTTTCCCACTTACTGTGATTTTCATATGCCCATCTCCTTCGCAAATTGTTGAATGATTTTCTTAAAATAACTTTCTTATATCATTTTTACCCACATCATTACTTGCTAATCAATATATTTAAGTATTATTGTTTTCAAATACAACAGTTACTTAATAATCTTCCCTTAATTTTGCATGTCTGGCTCATTTATAATTCTGTTCACATACTACTCTCTCTTGTATATAATGTGCATATGTTGACCTTTTTGCTGTGGATAATGTGCATAACTCTGTTGATAACCTAAGAATCAAGGGTCAAGCTTGTTAGTATTTTTGTTGATAAAAAAATATTTTATAGCCAAAAAAACACAAAAAGAAAACCCTTGAATCTATCAAGAGTTTGTTTCGTTACTGAAGTTGACCTGGTCTTTTCCCCCACACTCGCCTGCTGGAAGCTTCGCTACAGGGTCACTGTCACTACTACTTCTCTCGGTTTTCCCGGCAGGGCTTACTTCTAAGCCGCACCATGATCAACAGCTGTTTTAGCTATCTTACGTGGGTCCTTTTGCCTGCGACTGGCATGGACTTGCAACCACAAACCTTCTAATAACGTATACATTATACACTAATTATCTTCTTTTATCAATAAAAATTGACTGCACTTCACTATTTTTTTTACCATAACTCTTAGCTATCTTCATGCCATTCTTAACATCTTTAAGTTCTCTCTTAGTTGTATTTATATTCAAACTCATTTTTTTAATGTTTTCGTCATCAATTTTTTTTATTTCTCTCATAACATTTGAAATTTTCGCAGCTATTTCTCTTAGTTCTTTAAGACCTTCATCAGATTTTACGTCATAGTTCTTTAAAGAAACTACTCCTAAATCAATTTTTAAAGCTTCATACTTGTCCACAAAAACAATATCCAAAACATCTATTTTATTCATTATTTCTTGCTTTTCACTAAGCAATTCACTTAAAACAACAATATTTGCTTCAATTTTTTCTATCACTGTACTTTGTTTAATCGTTAACTCTAACATTTCATTTAAGAGCAGTAATTTCTGCTTTGATACACTAATTAGTTTTTGGATAAGTTCCTTATCTCTCATCTAGCTACCTTTTTCCTGGGTTTAACAATTTTCATAGCCTCTTTCCATGTATCTCTTAGTTCTGTAATCATATCTTTCACTTCATCTAAGGCTGCAGGGTTTTTACTAATATTCGCATCAACTAGTTTTTCCCCTATATATATATATAGACTTCTCAAATTATGTGAAATTTCATATTGCATATCTAGTGTTGCATTTAGCTCGTCAATAATATCTTGAACTCTAATTATTGAATTATTCGCATTTTCTATTCTATTTTGCTCTATAAATATTTTGCTTTGCCCAACATATTTTAATGCTCCATTATACAACATCAATGTTAATTCTTGCGGACTTGCCGTTTTAATATTATTTTCTTTATACTTTGCGTATGAATTTAATTTTTGCATACTCTCATCTCCTAACTACATATGTCTACTGTCCAATCCCTAGTTGCGACGTTAACCATAAACTTTGTGCATTCATTTCTGATATCGCTCTTTCCATAGCAGTAAACTGCGCCCAATAACGCTCTTCTCTACTAGCTAAAATTCTTTCTTCTCTTAATACTCTGTCATTTATGCTCATAATATTCCTATCTATCAGACTTATTGAACCATGCTGCGTAACAAAATCAATTAGCATATTTGATCTCACACTTCTAAATAAAGACGACTCATCTCCAGTCCCTGATTGTTTTATTATTTCTTTCATACCGCTTATCATTCCATCATACACACGTTGTATAAGTCCTGTGTTAGCTGTTTTTTCAGCACCAGTCAAAGTTGAATCTGCTGTTTTAAAAAGAATATCAATAACACCCTCTGGATCATCATTAATTGCTTCTCTTAATTTTATTTCATCAATAACTAATTTCCCTCCATCACGAAAATTACCCGTTGTAATGCCTAACTCTGTTATGTGATCAAACATACCTGACATCCCAGAAACATTTTCATACAAACTGCTTCTGATACTTTGAAGCATTCTAGTTAAATTCTCGTCATTTCTAAGCATTCCACTTTTTGATTTTTCTTGCCACAATTCAATATCGCCCTCAGACATAGCCTCTTTTTGCTCATTGGTAAGTGGGAGGTATTCTCTATTAAATTCTTGATTTAACTGCCCTGTTATTTTATCAATCATATCATTATAACTTGCCACAAAAGCAACAACCTTATCTAAAACACCTTCAGTGTTAGTATTAACACGAATATTTACAGTTTCTGTAGATATAGACTGTAACTTTAAATTAACCCCGAACACCGAGAAATTATTTGTTTCTTTAGAAGTAACAAGCTCTCCATTAAACATAAACTCTGCATTTTGTCCTGTTACACCAGCACCAACAACAGCAGCTCCTAAGTTAAGCCTATTTTGTGCAAACCCTCCTACATCAGTAATTTGAATCAAACTGTTTGCTCCACTGTCTTTTGTTACAATCATTAATTGGTCAAGCGCAGAATCGTATGCAGCACTAAGCCCTAAATGATTTCCAGAAGCATCGGTTGAATTATTAATTGCATCTACTAAAACACTAATAGAATCACCTACATTCACTTCAATAATTACCGGACCCCCATTATGTGAATCTATCTGAAAAGAACCTGCTTCAGTGAAGTTTAAATCTGCATCTAAAACACCGTTAACTTGTAATCCTCCGGCACTAGCTATTTTTGCTGTATCTGCAAGCTGGTCCACCCTAACTGTATGCGTACCTCTTAAAGCATTTGTACTCGCTGAAGCTGTTACAATATTCTCGTTGTTTGAAGTTGCAGATTTTACCCAGTCAAAACTTTCAACAGAACTCTGCATTATGGCGCCAGTACTACTCACCCTGTTTAGCCCTAAGTCTTTTCTGCTATCTAAAATAAAGTTTGCCATATCTTTGTTTATACTGTTAAAAGATTCTTGTCTCCATTTAGCTCTTTGTTCTTGTTGCAAAAACCTATCTAGCCTCATTCTCTCTGCACTTATTAGTTGAGATACAATATGCTCTGTATCTATTCCAGAAGCTAATCCACCTATTCTCATTATTTTCTCACCTCGCTCAATTTAAGCACTAAGCTCTATCGTCCATAAGCAAACCTGCTACCTCTAGCATGTTTGCTACCATGTCTAATAATTTTTTCGCAGGTATTTCTCTAATTACTTCATCTGTACTACTATCAATAACCTTAACCATAACTGCATTTAGCCTCTCATGCATAGATATTTGAAAATGTCTGTTATATTGTTCAAAAGTCTTGTTTGCGCTCTCTAGTGCAGATTGTAGTTGCTCTTCTGTATATTGTTTTTCTTCTCTAGGTTTTTGCTCAACTCTCTCTACTGGTTGTACTT
>JAJOKQ010000003.1:12972-16803 GCA_021129785.1 Clostridiales bacterium
CCACTCGTACTCCATCAACTCTCATTTTAGGATCCTCCTATATTTTCGCTATCCATAGCTCTCTTAATACATTTATCGGTTTTATATTAAAAATCTTAATACTTATGTCTCCAATTTTAATACAACAAAAATATCGAATAGTTTAACAATAGTTTTGTTAAGCCCATTCGATACATTTTTCAGTATTTGTCATTAAAATTTCAAGCAAGTTAAGTTAAAGTCTATTCATTCTGTTCTTTTTTTGCACCTTCTAGTTTCGAAACATTTCAATCCTTTTCAGCTTTGATAAATAAATATATATTCTTTCTACAAACTCAACGTAAGTTACTTCCTTATTAAAACTTAAATTATTATATAGCAAATCACGCTTAATTACTTTTACTGCTTCCTCCCACTCTACTTCAGATATTTCAAATTTTACTTCATATTTCTTTTCAATTTCCAATAGTACCCCTTTTCTTAATCGATTATACATCATCAAATCCTCCCCCTAATCATCAAAAGTCAGAGCGGCAAAAAAGGCAGATTGAGTATAATTTTATTTCTACGCTACTAATTCTACATCCATTATATAATCATCTATTCCCTACCCAAGTGAATTATCTTATTTTTAAAGCATCATACCATTTTTGCCTTTGACTTTTTTACTACAAGACTATTATACGAAACATTTTGTTTCTTCGCAAGCTTTTTTGACACTTTATGTGTTTATAGACGATTCTTTTTTATTTTTATGCTACGATTAAATTAGATATTAATTTGATATACTAGTATATAGCATACATTTCAACTAATGAGGTGTTTTGAAAATGGCTTTTTCTGTAATATTAAAAGAACTAAGAGAAAACAAAAATATCCGCCAATCCGATTTAGCAGACATTCTAAATATTAGTAGACAGGCCATTAGTAATTACGAACAGGGAACTCGTTTTCCTAAGGATGAAAAGCTTTTATTATCAATTGCCGATTTTTTCAATGTTTCAACTGATTTTTTACTAGGAAGAAAGAATACAAATGTAAGATTCCCTGAGAATTTTTATGAAAATAAAGAGTTCTATAGTCCAAATAAAAAAGAACTAATCAGTAAATTAGTCTTGGAAGTTTCAGAACTGTCGCCAGAAATAATACAGCAATTTATTGGATTAGCATCTTCTATAAGTGGAGAAACGAAAAAAACCGTGAAAAAATAACATTTTATTGCGCTCTCACCCATAGCAGATTAGTTCCTCCAATAATGTGTGCTTAAAAGCAAATCGACAAGTTTTGCTTTTTCAAGCATTTCATCTTCTAACTCCTTATTATTATCTGTGGCGTTAAATGAATCAAACCCATATGCCCATAATTCATATAAAAAGTTTTCTAATGACGGAAATGTATCTTTATACAAGCCTAGATTATGTACTAATAATGACGCTTCTTTGTATTTAGTAGGATCGCCTTTTTGCCACTCTTTGTATTTATTAACATCACTCAATACCATCAATTCCCGTGCTAACTGGCCCCTATAATTTTTTTCGCTATTTATTTTTATAAAGGAAATTATGTTTTTGCAAAATTGTTTATACATTATACATCACCTTAAATCTTTCTACATTGTTCTTAAAAGCACTTAATACTCGCTCGCTTAGATCTTTTCTGTTTTTAACTTCATCAATCATCTTACAAAGTTTCTCAACGTCTACTTTTTCAAGTAAGATTTCAATATCCTCAATATCTTTTTTAGAAAACCTCGCTAGTTTACTGGTTATAATATCTTCTCTTGATAAGACGTATATATTTTTGTACTCTGATAGCTTTATAGCTCTTTTTTTATAGTCCCACGAAATAGTAGTAAGATACATATCAAGCATATCGAAATTATCTAACAATCTAAGCAGTCGCGCCATTTCTGACTTATACTCCATGTCCAATAAATCAAAATCCGTTGTAGCTCTATCAAAATAGTCCGCTAAAATACAACCTGCTCCTCCCAATAAATAAATTGCAGGATAATTGATCTTTTTCATTTCAGCAAAATCGTCCATATCGCTTAGAATTTGTGTTAAAATTTGCTTTGTTTTGTTTTCATATTTCAAAATTTTTTACCTCCTACACACTATTACACTGTTCTATTGCAACTCATTTAGCAGCTCGCCAAGTTCTCCTATATATAATTCAATTATTCTTTGTGCAATTTCTCGTGCCATCTCTTCTTTATAAATGTGAGACGTCATATTTCTGTCGTTTAGCATGAGTAACCAATTTTTTTCATTCTTAATAATTTTCTGAGCAAAAGCTTCTTTAATTACTAGTTTTGGTGAATTTCTATCTACAATTCCTAAATCTTCCAAATAATCCTTTGTTGTTTTCCAAGCTAACTCATAGGTGAATTCAAATCGTTGAATAAGTCCATCACGCACAACATCGCTTGCATCGCTTTTTTTAAATTCTAATTCAGCTTCTTTCAGCCGTAGCAGTGCGTTTCGAAAATTATCAAGTTTGATTTTTAGCTTGCTCATAAATTACAACTCCTTCTCTATTAATGTTCTCAAGCAAAGCATCTAAGCGCCCCTCATCTACAAAGGCTACATCAATTTTCTTCAATGTGTCAATTTCTTCAAGCTCAAGACAAAAACTTGCTTTATCAACAGCAGACATATCCTTTTTAAAGACAGCAATATCGTAATCGCTTACAGATGTATGATCCCCTCTTGCACGCGAACCGTACAATACTACCTTCTCAATCTTATTCTTATCTGAAATTGTTTTTATTTGCTCTATAACACAATCCATGTTCCTATGCTCCATCCTATACTAATCCGCAACTCTTTTCTCTTATTGTATCACAAATTTATAGCATTTCCTCTGGTCATTTTGGTTATATATACTCTACACTATCTTCATAAAGAACTTCTGGTTCAATATCAGCTTTATTGCTCCATTCAACGCTATCAAAGCTGACTCTAACTGTTTTGAACAACTTCTTTTCTTTTAACTCCCTAAATACACCCTTGTCAAGATATGGTTTCATATTGAATACCTTTTTTTCTCCATTTTCAAAAGTTAGTAATAATTTATATTCTTCTAATGGTTTTACATCTACTACAACTAGGAACATAACTCGACACCTCATATTTTAACGGTTCCATTTTAAATGGCAACTCGCTATTCATTGCAATAGTCCAATTTGCTAATAATTCCTTTTTTCTTAACTCCGCCCACGCTAAAGCCAGTTTAAGCTGATTTTCGGAAGGTTTCCTTCCTTAATTTCACACGTACTAACATCTATCACTGCTATATATTCTTGATAATAAGCACGAAAGTGTGGCGGATTATGCTCTTTAGTAGCACAACAGATCCTAATTATTATTCCGTGAAACATGCTTATTGTTGGCATTTAATCACCCTTGCTATCTGTCTTTATTCCATTATAGCACGAGTTCTCCTTCGAATAAAGAATTTCCGATTTTCAACTACTGGCACTTAGCCAACAAGGGATGTGATAACCAACCGTAGTGACTGTCTGTCTGCTTTTCCTTTCAATTGCTTTTTTCCTTCTCGCTATTCTTGACTTTTCTTTCACGCATACCTAGCTTATTATGTCAAAAACTAAAAAAACAGTCAAACCTATAAAAGACAGGGAACCGTCCCCTGTCGACAGTCCCCTGTCGACATCTTGGATAAGACAGAAGAGTCATCAACTTGTTTGGCAAGTAATGACAAGACCAAAAAAAGGAAAACCCAACCGCGAACACCGTCTCTGTGGTTGTTGAATAATTATCAACATTTGTGCTATAATGAACTTATAAAAAGAGAAACTAAAATGCTATCAAAGGAGTGATATGAATGCTT
>JAJOKQ010000082.1 GCA_021129785.1 Clostridiales bacterium
TTTTGTCTAATACTACAGTAATATGCCTTTTTAAGGAGGAGATAGTGTGTTTAAGAATATTGGATTGCTGACAAGTGTCGCTAATGCATCATGGAAAAGAAATGAAGTAATTGCTAACAACATTGCAAATGTTAATACTCCTAATTTTAAGAAATCCAGTTTGAAGTTTGAAGAATTATTACAAAATTATTTATATACCTCGACACTAGCTGGAAAAAAAACAAACGAAAGACACATCACTATAGGCAATAAGTCTAGTGATGATATTAAATTTGAAATAGTTAAACACAACGATTATAGTACGAGAAGAGACGGAAACAATGTAGAAATTGATGTTGAGATGGCAGAAATGGCAAAGAATAGCATTACATATAATACTACTATTGCTAAAATAAATGCGGATCTTAGAAGGTTGAGAACAGTTATTGTAGAAGGAGGAAGATAATAGATGAGTCTATTTAATTCCATCAATGTTAGTGCTACAGGACTAACAGCAGAACGTTTACGTATGGATGTAATTTCAAAAAACATTGCTAACGCTAATACGACAAGAACGCCGAGTGGAACTGCGTATAGGAGACAAGTAGTTGTCTTTAAGACAAAACACGACACCAAGCCTTTTTCAGCATATTTAAACAATGCAACTAGAAAAAATCTAAAGTTTAGTGGTGTAGAAGTAGTTGGTATAAAAGAAGACAGTTCACCACTTAAAAAAATTCACAATCCTGGGCACCCAGATGCGGATGAGAGAGGTTATGTTTTAATGCCTAATGTTGATATTGTTACAGAAATGGCCAATATGATTTCGGCTTCAAGAGCATATGAAGCCAATGTAACAGCACTTAACTCTGCAAAAGGAATGGCTATGAAAGCGTTGGAAATAGGTAAGTAATGGAGGTGTTTAAATGAAAATACAAGAATTGAATAAGGTCTTTGAAATAGGTAAAAACATTAATTTAGGTTTGTTTGAGGACGAAACGCTGAAGAGTGGCAGATCTTTTGGTGATTTATTTGTTGAGGCTATTAGAAATGCAGATGCATTGGAGAAAAAAGGTGGATTATTAGCTGAAGATTTAGCTACTGGAAAGTTAGATAATATTCACGAAATTATGATTAATACTCAAAAATCAGAAATAGCTATGCAACTGGTTTTGCAAGTTAGAAATAAAGTATTGGATGCGTATAGAGAAATTTCTAGAATGCAGATATAATTGAAATGAGGTGCATTGATGGTCGATGCAATAGAAACGATAAGGAAGCAGCTAAATGACTATTTACAGACGTTAGAAAAAAAGAAAAAAATTCAAATGATTATTGCTTTTATGCTTATATTGGTAGTGCTTACAGCTCTTATACTTACTTTTACTAAAGTGGAGTATGTTGTTTTGTATAACAATTTGAGCCCTAGAGAAGCTGGAGAAGTGATGAGAGTTTTGCAAGATAATAATTTAAATGCACGATTTGGAGATACAAGTGGAATTATAAAAGTTGCAAAACGCGATCAAATGCGAGCACAAGTTCTAGTAGCGACTGAAGGATTGCCTGCCGCACGTTTTACTTTTGATAACGCATTTGCAGGAAACACATTTATGATGACTAGTGAAGAAAGGGCGCAAAGGTTTATTGTTGCACAACAAAACTTCCTCGCTAGTACGATAGAAGAAATTAATGGCATTAGAAAGGCAGTTGTTAATTTAGCTGTGCCTGATACTTCAGGTTTTGTTTTAAACAATGAAGTTAGAGAAGCAAAAGCTTCAGTTTTTTTGTACTTTGAGCTAGGTGCCTCATTAGACGAGAAGAGCATTAATGGAATAGCTGTTCTTGTAGCAAATGCAGTACAGGGGTTAAAAGCTGAAAATGTGACAATTCATGGAAGTGATGGGCGTGTGCTAAACAACACAAGAGGTCAAAGTGATAGCTATACACAAAACGATCAAATCAACTTACAAAAAACAGTTGAAATGGAACTCAATGAAAGTTTAGAAGAATTTTTATCTACGGTTTTTGGGTTTGGGAATGTAGTGGTAATGTCAAATGTAAGACTTGATTTTGACAGTGAAGTAACTGAAATTACTGAATTTTCACCTCCGATTGAAGGAGAAACTGGAGGAATCGTTAGAAGTATGCAGGAATTTCAAAAATCTGTAGTTGATGATGGATTAGGAGGAGTACCTGGTACAGATTCAAATATTGATGGAGTTACGCAGTATGTAGAAGGAGACCAGGACAGTTCTAAATATAGTGAAGCGAGTAAAACTATTAACTATGAGATAAATGAATTAAGAAGAAAAATTATTGGTTCGCAAGGTCAAGTGAATGATATTTCTGTAGCGGTATATATTAATGAAACTGCAATTTTAGGTGGCGAATTTACGCCCGAGGAAAAAAGAGATTTAATAAGCATTATTTCTGCAGCAGCTGGATTAGATACTAAAGTAGTGCAAATAGGAGTAAGACCGTTTGATACAACAATGGCAACACAATTTGCTAACTTGATCAGCGACCAAGCTCCAACAAACAACATTCCTACTTGGGTAATGATTATTATTGGTGCAATTATTATAGGTCTAGTATTTTTAGCTATTTTAAAATCTAAAAAAAGAGTTGAAAGAACTGAAGATGCTGCTCTTGTTACTGCAGCAACAGTAGAAGAATATGATGAGCTGGATCTGGATTTATCGGGTTCCGAATCGAAAAAGCAGATTGAAAAAATGGTTAGCAAACAACCTGAAATGGCAGCACAATTGTTGAAAAATTGGTTAAGCGAGGAATAGGGGTGAGGTTTTGGCTAGAAAATCATCAAGCAGTGAAATGACAGGAAGAGAGAAAGCAGCGATTTTGTTAATTAGTCTAGGCCCTGCATCTTCTGCTGAGATATTTAAGCATTTGAATGACGAGGAAATAGAAGAACTAACGCTTGAAATTGCAAACATGAGAAAAGTTTCGCCAGAAGAAAAAGAAAAAATACTGGCAGAATTTTATGAGATTTGCATTGCACAAGAATACATATCTGAAGGCGGAATTGATTACGCTAAAGAAATTCTTGAGAAAGCGCTTGGCTCGCAAAGGGCAATTGACATTATTGGTAAACTTACAGCATCCTTACAGGTAAAACCATTTGACTTTGCAAGGAAAGCTGAACCAGCACATTTATTGAATTTTATACAAAATGAACATCCGCAGACGATTTCTTTGATTTTAGCATATTTGCCTTCTGAACAATCAGGACAAATATTGTCTGCCCTGCCACAAACAAAGCAGGCAGAAGTTGCCAAAAGAATTGCTACTATGGATCGAACTTCTCCTGAGATAATTAGAGAAGTGGAAGCAATTTTAGAAAAAAAACTGTCAGCTGTTGTTAGTCAAAATTTTGCAGCTGCAGGTGGACTGGACTCAATTGTTGAAATTCTTTCTTCTGTAGATAGAGGAACTGAAAAAAATATTATGGATACGTTAGACTTCGAAGATGCGGAATTAGCTGAAGAAATAAGGAAAAAAATGTTTGTATTTGAAGACATTATTACTCTTGATAGCACATCAATCCAAAGATTTATCAGAGAAATTGACAATAAAGAAATGGCTATTGCTCTTAAAGGAGCTACGGATGAAGTGGCAAATATCATTTATACTAACATGTCAAAGAGAATGGCTGAGATGATTAAAGAAGATATGGAATTTATGGGGCCTGTAAGACTTAGTGACGTAGAAAATGCACAACAAAAGATTGTAAATACAATTAGAGCGCTTGAAGAAACTGGGGAAATAATAATTGCACGTGGTGGAGGAGATGAAATCATTGCCTAATTATAGAGTTTTAAAAGCCACTGATGTTGTTTTGACTGGCAAGAAAGAAATTGATGTTGAGCCTGAAAAAACGATAAATTTTTTGGAAGAAGATGAAAAAAACAGAGATATTATTCAAGGAGAAAACTTCTACTTATCAGAAAACGAAGATGGTAAAGGAAGTGAAATTGCACCAGAAGACCTACTTGCTAGTGCTGAGATACAGTACGAAGAAATTCTTAGAAAAGCTAATGAAGAAGCAGAAGCAATAGTTAAAGAATCATATAATGAAAGTAAGCTTATTTTTGAAAAAACAGAGAAAGAAGCTTACAAAATAGGTTTTGAGAAAGGGAAAGAGCGAGGCTACGAAGAGGTAGAAAATTTTATTAGTGAAACAGTTATAATAAAACGAGAAATTCAAAATGAGAAGAAGGAAATGGGAGTAAAACTAAAAGGCGAGCTTATACAATTGGTGCTAGAAACGGTGGAAGAAGTTTTGTTACATGAGTTAAATGAAGATAACGAGTTGATGCTTCACTTAATTGAAAAAGGTATAAAGCATTGTACTTTTACAGAAGTATTAACTATTAGAGTAAGTGAAATGGACGTAGATTATGTGGAGTCTTCAAAAAATAAAATATTTTTAATGACTGAAGGAGTAGAAAGACTTGATATTAAAGTAGATAAGTCCTTACCTCAAGGCAGTGTAGTTATAGAGACACCCGCTGGAATAGTTGATTCTAGTTTAGAAACACAAATTGATATAATTAGAAAGGCTTTTATGGATTTATTAAAAAGTGAGTGATTGGATGGAAAAAATATCATTAGATTCATTTAAAAATGCCCTAAAAAATTTGGAATTAGTGAAATATACAGGTCGAGTTTCACAAATTATTGGACTAACTATTGAGTCGATTGGACCTGCAATTAAAATTGGTGAGGTATGTAAAATATACACTTTAAAAAGCCAAAAAATTGTATTATCAGAAGTTGTTGGATTTAAAGACAAAAAAGTATTGTTAATGCCATTAGGTAAAATGGAAGGAATTGGACCAGGTAGCAAAGTTGAAGCGACAGGTTTTCAATTACAAGTTAAAGTTGGAGAATGTTTATTAGGAAGGGTACTAGATGGACTTGGGAATACGATAGATGAGAAAGGGCATTTGCCTACAATGAAAACTTATCCTGTGAATGCTGCACCACCAAATCCTCTACACCGGACTAAAATAACAGAACCTTTGTCGCTTGGAATAAAAGCAATAGATGGGTTTATTACCTGTGGAAAGGGGCAGCGACTCGGAATTTTTTCGGGTAGTGGAGTAGGAAAAAGTACTTTGTTAGGTGCGATAGCTAGAAATACTCAGGCTGATGTAAATGTTATTGCTTTGATTGGAGAAAGAGGCAGAGAGGTTAATGAGTTCTTAGAAAATGATTTGAAAGAGGAAGGGCTAAAGAAATCTGTCGTTATCATTGCAACTTCAGATCAACCTGCTCTAGTTCGAATGAAAGGTGCGCTTTTGGCGACGTCAATTGCAGAATATTTTAGAGACCAAGGGAAAAATGTTCTCCTGCTAATGGATTCTTTAACAAGGTTCTCAATGGCACTTAGAGAAATTGGGCTCGCAATAGGGGAACCGCCAGTGACTAAAGGATATACGCCGTCAGTTTTTGCTGTTTTGCCTAAACTATTAGAGCGATCAGGCACTTCAAAAAAAGGATCAATTACAGGATTATATACAGTTTTAGTTGATGGAGATGATATGAACGATCCAATTGCTGATGCTGTTAGAGGGATTTTAGATGGACATATTGTATTATCAAGAAAGCTAGCAAACAAGAATCACTACCCAGCAATCGACATCTTGTCTAGCATTAGTAGAATAATGCCGAACATTTCAAGTAAAGAACATGTGTTAAATACGAATAGAATTAAAGAAGTTTTAGCTGAATACAAAGAAGCAGAAGATTTAATAAATATTGGAGCTTATGCAAAAGGATCTAATAGCAGAATTGACTACGCAATCGAAAAAATAGACGCAATAAATAAACTCTTAAAACAGGACACTAATGAGAAATTTTCATATGATGAAACAGTTGAGATTATAAAAAATATTATAAGTGAGTAAATCATGTTTGTCAAACTTCTAGGTATATCTTTTTTAGAGGCGTTGAATGGAGGATGAATATTGGACAAGAAGTTTAGATTTAAATTTCAAACAGTTTTAAATTTAAGAACAAAAGAAGAAGATATAAAGAAAAAAGATGTTGGATTTGCAACAAAGAAACATCAGAAAGAAACTGACACACTCTTGGCTATGAGGAAAAAGGAAGAAAAAATGATTGTTAAATGGAGAGATGAAACACAAAAAAGGCTTAAAATTGCAGACCTAAGGAGATTTGCAGATGAATTTGAGTATATCAAGATGAGAATTGATGATCAGAATATTGAAGTCAAAAAATCTGAAAAACGAGTTGAGCAAGAAATAAAACTACTAATAGAAGCGAAAAAACAGAGAAAAATTTTTGAGAAGCTAAAGGAAAAGTATTATGATGATTTTAAATATAATTGCTCGAAAGATGAAGAAATGCTTGTAGATCAAATTGTGACATTTAAAACTGCAAGCAATATCAGAGGGTAGGGATAGAATTGCCTAATAAAGAACGAAAAAAAGCAAACATTGCAGTATCTGTATTTCTAATTTTATTCATTATAGTAGGAGTGCCTCTAAGTGCGCTTACAATAACATACTTTACTAGCGAAAATTTTCAGTATTTAACTAATGAATTCATGTCAGGTTTTCCACTAGGGATTGGAGTTTATTTTGATAATTTACCAACAAGAGAAGAAAAAGAAGAAATCAAATTGCAAATTGCTGAACACTATATTTTAATGGAAACGGATAGAATTGTAGATAAGTTGACCATTATAAAAAAAGAAGATCATCAACTATTTAACGATTTATTATTGATAATGGATACAAAGAACACAGATAAAATGCATGAAGTAAACGAAATACTAAGAGCTAGCGCGCTAGAAGGAAATATCCTGCAAAGGACGTTGCAAGAAATTTATAATGATGAAATTATATATGTTGACGAAATGATAGAACATATAACAAGCATGTCGGTTAGCTTAGCTGTGAAAGAGATTGAAAAATTTCTGAATTCAGGAAAACTCAATGATGAACAACTTGCATTGATGTTTAAATCATTGGATATTGAAGTAGCAGGTGAGTACCTAATTTATTTAGATGATAGCATCACTCTTAAAATTATGCGTAGTTTACCGACATCAATTCGAAATGACCTTGAGAAAACTATTGCAGCATTAGACGAAAAACATAAAAATTTACAAGAAATTGCCGATATCTATGCTAAGGGTAGCATTATTGAGTCAGCGAATGATTTAAGTGACATTGAGAAGTATAACATTAATGAATTAGCTATTATATTTTTACAAATGGATATTGCAAAAGCTGCAGAAATACTGGCAAGCACAGCTGATAATGAGTTTGTTTTTTCATTATTCAATGCCATAGATGAAAGAGAAGCATTAAATAGCTTATTGTTTTATGAAAGCAAGAACTTTTCAATTAACCTGGCACAAGCAATAGAAGCATTTAGAAACTATGAAACAAGACTAAATGAACTATCGCGAATATACGAGAAAATGGAACCTGATGAAATAGCTGCTTTAATGAGTCAAATGCTGAGAAACAACATAGAGTTTAAAGAAATAGTATTATCAAATGGTGAGAGAATTAGTTTTAACGAAGAGAAGTTAGTAATTGATATTTTAAATAATTTTGAACATACATTAGTAGCAGATATTTTAGGAGAACTTGATCCTAGAGCTGCGGTGGAATTATCGCAGAGGCTAATTATTAAGCCCTAATAATAGATTTTAATATAACTTAGAGAGGAGGTGAGACGAAGATGCAAATGCAAATGAATTCGATCAATTTATTGAGAGTAGAAAATCATAGTATCAAAAACAATTATGTTACTGCTGTGAAACGAACAAACATGGATGGATCAAGTGAGTTTAGTAATGTTTTTAGACAAGAGCAAAATGAAACGAACAGAATCTCTAAAGAGAATAAAGACAGAATAGCAGAAGGATCTGAGATATCCTTGAAACAAGAAGAAAAAGCAGTAGAACAAGTTATAAATAATCTTAGTGATGATGATCCTCAATTAGTTGAAGTGGGAAAAAACACCAATGATGAGTTATTGGAGGTAGATTCTGAGGAGATTAGTCTAGATAGCTGTGATGAAGTAGCAGTTTGCGCCAGTCAACATACTATATTGAATTTAGAATTATTGTTGACTAGGTTAGAAGAATTGTTAGGAAACTCTGTAGAAATAAAGGATATTAAAGGAGCAATAGTTGAGATGAAACTTCTATTAAAAGGTTCAAGTAGAGAAACCGAGACTGATTTGATAACATTAAAAAATCAATTAGCTAAATTGCTAGAATTAATAGAAGCTAATATTGATACGACCAAACTTTTTACTGCAGCAGAGGATGTTTTGAGTGTTGATTTAAGTAGCGATTTAAGTGGCACTGAAAAATTCAATCAAGCAGTTAAAGAGTTAGACATGCTATTTCAAAAATTAAGCGAATCACTAAATACCGAAAGAATCAATCCTCACATGGTTAAGCCACAAGTCGTAGAAAATGTTAAGGCTGACGAAATGTTAAAGCATTATCAAAATCTTGAAAGCACTGAAAAAATCGAGGTTTTGGTGACTAATGAACAAACAAAAGTTAGCGGTAGTGATGAAAAAGAGAATTCTACTACATCCAACAATACAAATCAAGACGAAAATATTGTGATTGATAACTCTATTTTAAGAGATAAGTCTACTATTTTTACAAAAGTTGATTTAGATACTCAAAAGAATTCATCGACACTAGAAACAAAGCAAATTCTTGAGCAAATAGTCGAAAAAGTACATGTCAACATAACAAATAACAAAAATGAAATGTTAATTAAACTAACACCTGAAAGACTAGGAAATGTATCTGTTAATATTACTGTTGAAAAGGGTCTTGTCAATGCTACATTGTATGCAGAGAATTATCAAGTAAAAGAAATGTTAGAGAACAACCTTGATCAGCTTAGGACAATATTAATTGAAAAAGGGCTAGGGATAGAAAGTCTTAATGTTTCAGTAGGGCAACACCAAGAACAGCTTAACAAATTTAGGCATTCTGCTTTTAATCAAAGTGGGAAAAAGAACAATAAAAACGCAGGAGTAGATGTTATACATCAATCTACAATTTATGATGATAACATGATTAATCACAACCCATATATTAAAGCTACTCAGTTTGATATGCTAGCTTAGTAAAGGAGGACAATATGGACGTTTCGGAAGTGCAAGGGAAATACAAAGAATATAGTGCAGAAAAAAAGAATGATTTTGCATCAAATATGGATAAAGATATGTTTTTAGAATTGTTAGTTGCTCAGATGAGAAATCAAGATCCACTAAATCCAATGGAAGACAGAGAATTTATTGCTCAAATGGCGCAATTTTCATCACTTGAACAGATGCAAAACTTAAACAGTGGAATGGATTCTTTTAAGGAAGAAGTAATGGAGCAAATACAGCATATGAACAACAACATGGTAAATAGCCAAACAAATATCGTAGACAAAATAGCATTACTAAATACTACGGTAGAACAAATTGTTAATGCCTACAACAATCAGTAGTAGACTATATGGATGTAAATATTTAAGGAGGTGCATGTATGTATAATAACATAAAAATACAGCCTAACTCCATAAAACAAATTAAGACTAACACTAACCAGCAGAAAAGAAATGCAGGAAACTTTAACAATATTCTTAATGATCAAATCAAGAAGAATGAAGAACTTAAGTTTTCTAAGCATGCTATGAATAGGTTAGAACAAAGAGACATTTCGCTTTCATTTGAGGAAAAGGGGCGAATATCTAAAGCATTGAGTATTGCAGGTAATAAAGGAATAAAAGAAACGCTTATATTGATGGATAACAAAATATTTGTTGCAAGCGTAAGAAACAGAACTATTATTACTGCAACTCTTGAAGGACAACTAAAAGAAAGTACTTTCACAAACATTGACGGAGCTGTAATAATTTAAGCCGGACCAACTATTATATCGAGTATATTCGATTTGGAGGCTTACCATTTCTGACTGACTGACGAAATGGAATACAAAAAATAGGAGGTTGTGCAAAATGATGAGATCTATGTTCTCTGCTGTATCAGGACTTCGTGCCCACCAAACACGAATGGATGTTATAGGTAATAATATAGCTAACGTTAATACAGTAGGATTTAAAGGTGGAAGAGTTACTTTTCAAGAAGTGTTTAACCAAACATTAAGAGCAGCAGGTTCACCGCAAGTTGGAAGAGGTGGAACTAATCCTCACCAAGTAGGGCTTGGAATTAGTGTTGCTTCAATGGATACGTTCCACGTACGAGGAGCTGTTGAAAGAACAGACTATAATACTGATTTAATGATAAATGGAAGTGGTTTCTTTTTGGTTTCAGATGACCCTAACTTTCTTAATAGATCTTTTACTAGAGCAGGTAACTTTGCTTTAGATGAGCAGGGAAACTTAGTAACTACAGAAGGATTTAAAGTACTAGGATATATGGCAGATGAAAATGGGGTTTTGCAACCTAGAATAGAAGGGTTAGTGATTTCTAAAGCTGTGACTTCTGACGCGAAGGTTACTGAAAATGCCGTTTTAGAAGGTAATTTAGATAGTCAGACACAAATTTCTGCTGCTACGGCAAATGTTGGACCCAATGGAGGAGATACAGTATATTGGGAAAAAACAGTTGATGGTATAAGAACTTTTGAAGTAAATCCAGCCTATGAAGAAGCTATTGCTAGAGAAACGACTTTTCAAGTATTTGACAGACTAGGTGGAATGCATCAAATAAAACTATCATTTATTAAAACGACGAACAATGATTTTGTTGTTGAGGCTTTTTATGTTGAAGAAAATGGTAACATGTTTCATGCTGGTAGTCCAGAATTAGGTCAAAGTGCTGCAATTAATTTGAATTTTTTGCCAACTGGAAAGCTGTCTCTTGCAACTTCAGTTGAACTGACAATAGGAGATACTTTGACTAGCGGAGCAGGACCATTTACTTTTGAAATAGATTTTTCAAAGCTTAATATGTTTGCAAACACTTCAACTGTATCGGCAACAAGTATCGATGGATTTAAACAAGGAACATTAAATGACTTTGCTATCGCTCCTTCAGGTGAAATATTAGGTGCATTTGATAATGGTCAAAGACGAGTACTTGGACAAATTGCACTTGCAAACTTTAAGAATACATCAGGACTTGCAAAAACTTCTGCAAATATGTTTGTAAATACGCAAAACTCAGGTGAGCCTATCATTGGTCAACCAGGAGTAGGTGGATTTGGGGCTTTGAACCCTGGAGCTCTTGAAATGTCAAATATAGACTTATCAAGAGAGTTTACTAATATGATTACAACGCAAAGAGGATTTCAGGCGAATTCTAGAGTTATTACTACAACAGATGAAATGTTACAGGAGTTAGTAAATCTAAAGAGATAATACAATAATGCTCTCAGGTTTTTCCTCCTGAGAGCTAAAAGGATGATAATATGATTACTCTAAAAAGGTTAAACGATGAAGAATTTGTACTAAATAGTGATTTGATAGAATATATAGACCAAACGCCAGACACGATAATAACACTAATGAATGGGCATAAATACGTGGTTTTAGAAAAAAAAGAAGAAATTATTGAGAAGATAAAGAAATACAAAAAAGATATTTATATAGGAAAGCACTTAGAAGATGACATTTTTTAGAAGAGAGGTAATATAATGGACATAGGGAGTATAGCGGGTCTGCTAGTAGGGTTACTATTTATTATGCTAGGTATTATGGATGGAGGAAGCTTGGGATCATTCATTAATATCCCGTCGCTACAAATAGTTGTTGGCGGAACATTTGCGGCAACCTTTATAGCTTACCCTATGAAAAAAGTCTTTGAATCTGCAAAAATAGCAGGAAAAGTTTTCGGTGCATCAAAAGATGATCCTACAATTGTATTGTCAAAAATAATTGAACTAGCAAATACCGCCAGAAAAGAAGGCTTGCTTGCTCTTGAAGAAATTTCACAAAGCATAGATGATAAATTTCTAAATAAAGGCGTTATGTTAATCGTTGATGGGACTGACCCTGAGCTAGTAAGAAACTTGCTTGAAACTGAACTTGCTTTTATAGAGGAGAGGCATAGTGATGGACGAGGCTTGTTTGATACATTAGGTATGCTCGCCCCGGCTTTTGGTATGGTAGGAACTTTGATAGGACTTATAAACATGCTAGCTAAGTTGGATGACCCCTCAACAGTTGGACCAAGTATGGCTGTAGCGCTTATTACAACGTTGTATGGTTCGTTAATGGCAAATTTAATCTTTATTCCTATTGCTACAAAACTTAAATTAAGAAGTAGGGAAGAAATATTGATAAAAGAGATAATAGTAGAAGGGCTACTTTCGATACAAGCAGGCGAAAATCCAAGAATCATTGAAGAAAAACTTAAAGCTTTCTTACCACCTAAAATTAGAGAAGCTCTTCAGGCGAAACAAGAAGAGGTGGTAGAAGGTGCCTAAGAAAAAGAAACAGGAAGAAGCACCAGCTGGTGCACCTGCGTGGATGGCAACATATGGCGATATGGTAACACTGTTGTTATGCTTCTTTGTACTTTTGTTCGCATTTTCAACGATAGATGCTGAAAAATTCCAAGCGATTATTACTGCTTTTCAAGGATCCATTGGGATAATGGAGGATGGAACAACTGTTGAGCCTACTGATTTTGTATCAGAAGCTTTGCAAGATGATTCAACTGCGAAGCAAGAAGAGGAATTGGAGGACTTTAGAAAGTTGCAAGAACAATTAGAAGCTTTCTTAGAGAAACATGATTTACAAGCAGATGTACTAGTGACATTAGAGACTATAGGATTGGTTTTGAGACTTCAGGATAATATACTTTTTGATTCAGGAAGATCTAATTTAAGAATTGAAGCGTTAGAATTATTAACATACTTAGCGACTTTACTGAAACAGTCGGAATTTATCGATAAACACATAAGAATTGAAGGGCATACCGACAGTGATCCATTACTTCCAGGCGCGAGATATGAAACGAATTGGGAGCTGTCTGTAGCACGTGCTTCGAGAGTTGTTAGACATTTAATTGAAGTTGAGGAACTTGCACCAGAGCGCTTTACAGCTGCAGGGTACTCAAAGTATCACCCGATTGCCCCTAACGACACTGCAACCAATAAAGCAAAAAACAGACGAGTTGATATAGTAATACTTAGAGCAGAAATGATTGTGGATTTGTCTAATTAAAGAAATGCTTGTCTGTAAGGTAGATTTGTTTCTGAATAAGCAGGGAGGAAAGTTTTATGAGCATGAAAAAAATCATTTTGTTTGCTATAATAGGTTTAGTTATATTAGCTGTAATTGCTGGAGCTATTCTGTATTTTACTGTTTTTAGAAGTACAGATGAAGAAAAAATAGTAGAAATTGAAACATTTGAATTTAAACTTGGCAAGTTCACTACCAATTTAAGTGATTCTAGAGATTTTTTTAGAGGAGATATAGTGATTGAAACTAGTAACAAAGATTTGTTAAAAGAATTTGAAATTCAAAATGCAGAATTAAGAGACCGTATTATCAAAATAATTATTACGAAGAAACCCAATGATATATTAAGTGCAGATGGACTGCAAAACTTAAGACAAGAGATTATTGCTGCTATTTCTGACGTAATGGATACGGATGAGATAACAAATTTGTTTTTTGTTGACTATATCATCCAATAGGAGGTGAGATTATTGGCAGAGATAATGTCGCAAAATGAAATAGATAGCCTGCTTAATGCGCTAAGCTCTGGTGAAGTTGATGTTGAAGAGATAAAGAATGAAGAAGAAGAAAAAAAAGTTGTATCGTATGACTTTAGAAGTCCTAAAAAGCTTGCTAAAGATCAGTTAAAGACATTACAAATTATTCATGATAATTTTTGCAGAGGACTGAATACATTTTTGGCAGGTTACCTAAGAAGTTATGTGCACTCTGAAGTTCTTTCTGTAGAAGAGTTATCATATCATGAGTTTAGTAATTCTATTGCAAACCCGTCGGTGTTATCGATAATGGACTTTAATCCGTTAGAAGGTCAGATTGTTATGGACTTATCGCCTGCTGTTGGCTTTGCCTTTATAGATAGGATTCTTGGAGGTAAGGGCAAACTCTTTGATGAAAAACGAATATTTACTGAAATCGAGTCTTCGTTGATAAGGAAACTTATTAAGCAAATCATGGATCTATTAGTTGACCCTTGGGCAAATGTTATAGAATTAAGTCCAAAGCTTGATAAAATAGAGTACAACTCGCAATTTGTACAAATTATATCACCTAATGAAACTGTTGCTTTAATAACTTTGGCAATAAAAATTGGCGACGTAGAAGGAATGATGAACATTTGTATTCCGCACATTGTAATTGAACCAATACTTGGGAAGTTAAGCACAAAGTTTTGGTTTTCAAAAATAAGTAAAGAGATCACAGAAAATGAAAAAGACTCCTTGAAAAGAAACCTAGAAAAAGGGAAGTTGAAAGTATCTGCGATACTAGGGAAAACCGAGATAACTGTAAAAGAATTCATTGGACTGCAAGTAGGTGATGTGATTAAATTGAATAATCTTACAAAAGATCCAATAGAAATTACGGTAGGAGAAAGAAATAAATATTATGGATTCCCAGGAACAATGAAGAATAAATTAGCTATTAAAATAACTGAAATCTATAGGGAAGGAGATGAGAATTATGGGCGAAATGCTTTCGCAAGATGAAATTGATGCTTTGTTAATGAGTAGCGTAAATGAAGAAAGTGAAATTCAAGAAGATTTCACCGATGAAGACAAAGACACAATAGGAGAAATCGGTAATATAAGCATGGGAACTGCAGCTACTACACTCTCGACTTTGCTGAATAATAGAGTTAATATTACAACGCCAACTGTTTCCTTATTAACCATTGATGAAGTAGCAGAACAATACCCTATACCATTTATAATTGTAGATGTTAAATACAAGGAAGGGATAGAAGGACTTAACGTTCTAATCTTAAAAGAGGAGGATGTAAAAATTATTACGGATTTAATGATGGGTGGAAGTGGAGTAATTTCGGAAGAACCAATTGGTGAAATCCATCTGAGTGCGATTAGTGAAGCTATGAACCAAATGGTAGGAGCCTCGGCTACATCTCTTTCAGAGATGTTCAATAAAAAAATAGATATTCTTCCTCCAAGAACTTTTCGTATGGAAGCTATGCCAGGGAACTTCACTGAAATTTTCCCAGAATTAATGGATAATTTTGTGAAAATATCTTTTAAAATGGTAATTGGTGATTTGATTGATAGTGAGATTATGCAGTTGCTCCCGATTTCATTTGCTAAAGATATTGTCAGTACGTTAATGAATGCGTACTCAGAAGAGCCAACACAAGATTCTTCTAGTATAGAAACAGTAAAGGAAAGCGTAGCTGACATTAAGCAACCACAAGATGTTGAGGCAAACAATACTTCTATACCAGCAGAAATACCAGAAACTAGACCAGTTGATAGAGAGCCAGTAAACGTACAGCAGGTTGCTTTTCAATCGTTTGACAATGTGCTGTCAAAAGGGACACCAGAGAATATTCAACTTATTCAAGATGTTCCTTTGAATGTAACAGTTGAACTTGGAAGAACTACGAGGAAAATTAGTGAAATATTAGAGTTTGGACCTGGAACAATTATTGAGTTAAATAAAATTGTAGGTGAACCATTAGACATACTAATCAATGGTCAGTATGTTGCAAAAGGCGAAGTTGTAGTAATTGACGAAAATTATGGAATTAGAATTACTGATATAGTAAGTCCTGAAAAACGATATAATAGGATTTAGATTGTTATTTTGCACAAAATATGTGGACTATTTATTAAACTAAGTGTATACTAATTAGTATATTAGTTGATTATTGGCTAGTTTTATTGGGTAAACACCTCGGCTTTATGCCCGTGTTTAGAATTAAAAAATTTGTATTATTTATATGATTATTTAGGAGGAGTATTTAATGGCAAAAGGAATATTGATAGTCGACGATGCAGCTTTTATGAGGATGATGATTAAAGATGTATTAACTAAAAATGGTTTTGATGTTATTGGGGAAGCGGAGAATGGCGCAAAAGCAATTGAAAAGTATAAAGAGCTAACTCCAGATTTAACAATTATGGATATAACAATGCCTGAACTAGATGGAATACAGGCCGTGAAAGCAATAAAAAAATTCGATGCAAATGCAAAAGTAATTATGTGTTCAGCTATGGGACAACAAGCAATGGTAATTGAAGCTATTCAAACAGGAGCGAAAGATTTCATTGTTAAACCTTTTCAAGCAGATCGTGTAATAGAAGCGGTAAAAAAAGCATTGGGTTAATTAAGGAGATATAATGCAGGCATATATAGTTAATATTATTATTACAATTTGTGTAATTGGACTAGCTTACTTAGTGACAATTTTTCTTGGTCGGAAAACGAGTGTTTTGCTTAGTAGTCGTAGCACAAAAGTTATAGAGCGTGTAACAGTAGGGCACCAACACAGCATTACTATTATACAAGTTGGAAATAGGATATACGTATTGTCAGTACATTCAAAAAATGTTGAATTGCTAGATTCTTATCCATTTGAAGAGTGGGAGGAAGCAAAGCGTGATATTGTAAATACGGACTATGATAAAGA
>JAJOKQ010000081.1 GCA_021129785.1 Clostridiales bacterium
GGTGGGGAGGAGATGAGTTTTTTATAATACTTCCACAGACACCTGTAAAAATAGCAATAAAGATTTGCGAAAGAATAAAGAAAGAATGTAAAAACATCGAAGGCACTCTAATTAATGTTAGTGCAGTTCTAGGGTATGCAGAAAAAGACATTGTTGATACAAAGTTTTCTAGTGTAATTAAAATAGCAGAGAAAAGGATGTAGAGAGACAAACTACTAGAAGGTAAAGGTATAAGAGATAGAATTGTTACGTCACTACGAAATTCTCTTTTGGAAAATATGTTGAAACTAAAGTACATACCGATAGAATTAAAGAGCTAAGCATTAGATTAGGGGAAAGGATAAAATTGGAAGAATAAAACAGAACAAGCTAAGGCTTTTATCATTACTACATGACATTGGTAAAATTGCGGTTGCAGATTCTATTTTGCTAAAACCTGAAAAACTAACTATAGGTGAGTACGAAGAGATTAAAAAGCACTCTGAAGCAGGATATAGAATTGTGCAGGCAAGCGTTGATTTGGCACATATTGCGGATCTTGTTCTGTTTCACCATGAGCATTGGGATGGTCAAGGCTATCCTAGAGGCATTAAAGGGAGAAAAATTCCAAAACTTGCACGTATAATTTCTATAGTTGATGCGTATGTTGTTATGACTCATGGAGCAGTGTATAAAAAGGCTATTTCGTGTGAAGAAGCACTAAAAGAGATAAGCAGATGTTCCGGGAGTCAATTTGACCCAAATTTTTCAGAAGAATTTATAGAAATGATGATGGAGATGGAGTGAGTGCATTGGATGTTGATGCTTATTTGTACAACAAAGACGTTAAATGCCCTGTATGTTATACAGCATTTAAGATTAACAAAGTGAGAGGCAGAAAACTTAGAATAATAAAGAAACACGACGATTTATATGTGAATTACGAAGATATAAATCCTATATTTTACAGTGTTTGGGTATGCCCAGATTGTGGGTACAGTACAACAGAGAAAGAATTCTACGAAATTAGAAAGGCGCAAATTCCAATAATTGAAGAAAGTATTAAAAAAAATTGGAATAAAAAAGATTATAACAGAGAACGTACGGCAAAAGAGGCGGAAAGCACCTATAAATTAGCAATCCTAACAGGGCAATTACTAAGCAAGCCAAAGGGATATATGGGTGAGCTTTGTTTGAAATTAGCGTGGATATATCGTGATATGGAGAACTCTAAAGAGATAGAATATTTACAGAATGCTCTTAATTTTTTCGAAGCTGCCTATCAGCACGAAAGGCTTCCAGTAGCTAGCTTAGATGAGTTAACTATGACTTACTTGGTTGGCGAATTACATAGACGGTTAGGAAGTTACGCAAAAGCAATTCACTGGTATAACAAAACATTGGAACACAGTCAAATCAAGACAAAAAGATGGATGCAACTAAAAGCCAGAGAACAATGGAGTAACGCTAAAATAGAATATGATATTGAGAAGAAACATAAAAAAACTATTGATGAGTAGACGCAAATATTTGTTTCTCCAGTATGAGCAATTAGTCATTTTTCGTTTATAAAAATATACAGTGAAAGATTGGATTGCATGAAAACTTATTATGAGTGTCAGTTAAAAACATTGCTATTATGAGCAGTTTTTGATACTATTAATACATAAACTGAATAAACCTCAAAGTGTAGGTGCATTTGCTTAATAGGGAAAGCAGTGAAAAACTGCTACAGCCCCCGCTACTGTAAGTAATAACGAAAGCAGTAAACGTCACTGGTTAATACTGGGAAGGCGCTGCAAGTAGGATGAATTACGAGTCAGGAGACCTGCCACACTTATATATATACCTTCGGTGGGAAGGGGATCGTTGTATTTACATCACCCCAAACCAAACAGGTTAGGGGTTTTTAAAGTTTAAATACAATATTTGGAGGATTTTACGATGAAGAGATTTTCGAAGATTTTAGTTTTAACTTTAGTACTTGTTTTATGTTTATTGAGCATGGCTTTTGCAAATCAAGTTAATTTAGAGATGGATGGCAATGCAAAGGCATTAGATTTGCGAGTGAATAATGCAAGAACATTTATTAGTAGTGAAAGTTTAGAGGAAATAGGGTTTCGTGTTGAAATTCGTGACACTGGAGCTGTTGGAACTAAAATTGTTTTGTCAAATGATGATGTAACGATGAAATTTATTGCAGGTAGCAATGAAGTAAAGGTAAACAAGGCAGATATAACAATAGATGCAGTTTCTTTTGTGGAGAACAATGTTGCCTACGTTCCGTTAAGATTTGTTTTAGAAACTTTAGGGCATGAAATAAGTTGGGATGCTAAAAACAGAAGAATTTTAGCGAATATGCAAGATGGAATTATAAATCAAAGTGAAGAGCCAAACACAGTTATTTCAATGGCACCAAGTGTATCTGAGATTGTTTTTGTGTTAGGTGCTGGAGAAAAACTTGTTGGGAGAACGCAGTTTTGTGATTATCCTAGTGACGTAGCCGACATACAAAATATTGGATCTATGTTTACGCCTGACATCGAACAAATGATAAATATTTATCCTGATATAATAATTGCTCAAACTCATTTTAAAGAAGAATTATTAGCTAAATTTAATGAAGCTGGGATAAAAACATCTGCTAGAGCAACACCTGCTTCTCTAGATCAATTATATAATGCTGTATTAGAAATAGGGAGGTTAATAAACAGAAATTTCGAGGCTAGGGCTGTAGTATCAAGTATGCGAGCAAAGGTCCAAAGAGTAGAGTATGTGCTTAGAGACGTTTCTAGAGAGCCAACTGTCTATTATGTAATGGGCACTGGCGAATGGGGAGAGTGGACTGCTACCAAGGATACTTTCTTAGCTGAAGTTATTGAAATTGCAGGTGGGGATAATGTTGCTGCAAAGATAGAGCCAGAAGTAAGTTGGGGATTTACATTAGAAAAATTAATCGACGGTAATCCTGATTTGATATTCGGTTCTCAGTTTAACAAAGATAAAATGACTGCAGGAGATCAGTACAGTGCATTATCTGCTATAAAGAATGATAATTTTAGAGCTGTAGATAACAATATATTTGAAAGACCATCTCCAAGACTAATAAATGAAGGATTGAAAATTCTTTTAGAAATGTTCCACCCCGAACTAGAATATAATCTTGGTTTTTAGTGTAAGGAGCAATTAAATGGATAGAAAAAGAGGCTTTTTTCTTAAAATCATAAGTATTACAACGGTACTGTTTTTACTAATGATTTTTGCTACAACAGTCGGGTCAGTAAAAGTACTTATTAGAGATACTGTAAGTATCATTGCTAGCGAAATAGTATATATTGCGGAAAGTATCGTTACTAGGGACGAAGTATATATTGGAGAAAGAGTGAGTCTAGACAATGTAAGGAAACAACATATTTTCATAGTTAAGAATATAAGATTGCCAAGAATTGTATTAGCCTCTTTAGTAGGTGCCGTGCTAGCATTAGTCGGCACCTCCTACCAAGCTATATTCAAGAATCCTATGGCAGATCCATTTGTGATGGGAGTATCATCTGGTGCAGCATTTGGCGCAACATTAGGTATAGTTTTGGGGCTTAACGTAGGGGTTTTTGCCATGGGGACTACAGCAATACTTGCATTTATCGGTGCATTGTTAACGACTGCTATAGTTTACAACCTAGCTAGAGTAGGAAATAAAATATCGACTACTTCAATTTTGCTAGCTGGAATAGTAATGAGTTCATTACTATCGGCAGGAATTTCTCTAATGATGATTTTCAACCAAGATGATTTGTCAAAAATAGTCGGTTGGACAATGGGAAGTTTTAATGCAGCTAATTGGGATCAAGTGGCTTTATTATTAGTGCCAACATTAATCGGGTTAGTAGTTTTAGTTGCACTCTCAAGAGAAATGAATGCAATTGTTCTAGGAGAAGAATCAGCACAAAATATTGGTGTGAACGTAGAAATTGTGAAGAAAATTATTATTGTTGTTGCATCGCTATTGGCTGCCATTGCAGTATCTGTAAGTGGAATAATAGGATTTGTAGGTTTGATGGTTCCGCATTTGTTCAGACTTATTGTAGGCTCGAATCATAAAAAACTGCTCCCAGTTTCAGTACTAGGAGGAGCGATTTTTCTGTTGATTTGTGATACGATTGCAAGATCAGCACTAGAAGGAATGGATATACCAGTTGGAATAATAACTTCTATAATAGGCGGACCGTATTTTCTATATCTATTAAAGAAAACTAGAAAAAATAAATTAATATAGTGGTGAAAATTTATGAGTGTAGCGATGAAAGTTGATAAAGTAAAGTTCAAATACAGCAATAAAACAGTGCTAAACGGACTAAACCTAGACATTGAAAAGGGAAGTTTTTTAAGTATTCTTGGACCTAACGGTTCTGGGAAGACTACATTGTTAAAAAATATGTGTAATTTACTTAAGCCATATGAAGGTGCAATATATATAGATAACTTGCAACTTAAAGGAATTAAATATAAGGATTTAGCTAAAACAATGGCGGTTGTGCACCAAGGTTCAAACCCTAATTTTGAGTTTAACATACATGACATTGTGCTTATGGGCAGGTATCCACATCAAAAAAGATTTAGTTTTGATAGTAAAGCTGACTTAGACATTGTAAAACAAGTAATGCAAGACACTGATATATGGAAATTAAGAGAGAAGAGCATTTTTGAAATTAGTGGCGGAGAAAGACAAAGAGTTATTATTGCAAGAGCATTAGCACAACAACCAGAAATTCTTCTATTAGATGAACCTATTACATTTTTAGATATTAAGCATCAAATAAGCATATTAAACTTGTGTAAAAAATTAAATAAAGAAAAGCAAATTACAATTATTACAACTATGCATGATATTAATCTTGCTAGTAGATATAGTGATTATATATTATTGTTGGACTCTGGAAAGGTAGAAGTGTTAGACATTCCAGAGAAAGTCGTTACAGAAAAAAACATTGAAGCAGTTTATGGGATTAAGGTTAAGCTTATTAATGAAGAAAAAGAAGTTCCTTATATTATCCCGGAGTAGGAATTTATTTCTATTTCTTAAATAGCAAATAATTCGCAACCTTTGCAGGAGAATTAATATTCATGAAGAATATTATATTAGTTCTCTTTTTTTGACTCGTATTATGTTTAACTTACAATTGACGTTAATTTTAGTTGGAAAAAGAGACAATAAAAAAGGAAGGGAGAAATTTAAATGAAGTTTAGAAAATTAGTAGCTGGTTTAATTGTCGCAATTATGGTGCTTTCATCTTTAGCTATGGCTTTTGCAGCAGAAGCAGAAGCGGTAACAATAACAATCATACATACAAATGACATACATGGTAGATTGTTAGAGGGAAGATTTGCAGGTATGGGCTTTGCAAAAGCAGCGACATTAATTGAAGAATTAAGAAGTGAAAACAAGAATGTATTGTTGTTTGATGCAGGCGACACAGTACATGGATTACCGATCGCTACACTTGATAAAGGCGAGGGCGTAATTCAAATAATGAATGCTATGGGATACGACCTTATGGTTGCAGGAAATCACGAGTTCAACTATGGTAGAGACAGGTTAGTAGAGCTAGATGGTATTGCAGACTTTCCAATTTTAGCTGGAAATGTTATTGATGAAGAAGGAAATCCAATATTAGAACGCTATGTAATTAAAGAAATTGAGGGCGTAAAAATTGGAATCATCGGTGTTGCTACACCAGAAACTATGTACAAATCACATCCTAAAGGTGTTGTAGGATTGACTTTTGTAGATCCAGTGGACTACACTAAAGAAGTTGTAGCAGAAATTAAAGATCAAGTAGACGTTATCATTGCACTAGCTCATCTAGGAACAGATGTAGATAGTTTTCACACAAGCATTAGACTTGCAGAAAATGTTCCGGAACTAGATATTATTATTGACGGACATAGTCATACAAAAGAAAACAGATTAGTTAACGATGTATTAATAGTGAGTGCGCAGGAATATCTTAAATATTTAGGCGTGGTTCAATTTGAAGTTAAAGATGGCGAAGTAATTTCTAGAACTGCAAGACTTATTAGTAAAGAAGATGCAGCAGAAACTGAAGAAAATGCAGTGGTTTTAGAAGTGTTAGAAGGAATAAAAGCAGCGCAAGATGAGATTTTTGCCGAAAGAGTTGGATATACTACCGTAAAATTAGACGGAGATAGAGCAGACGTACGTTCTAGACAGACTAACATGGGTACTATGATTACTAATGTATTTTTAAGAGTATCAGGTGCAGAAGTTGCATTTACCAATGGTGGGGGAATAAGAGCATCGATTGAAGCAGGACCAATTTCTAGAGGAGATATTGTAAAGGTATTACCTTTTGGTAATGCAATCGAAGTTCTAGAAATTAGCGGAGCTGACTTAAAAGCAGCACTAAATCATGGAACAAGAGTAATTGAAGAAGGATTAACAGGAAGTTTCCCACAAGTAAAAGGCATTAAATTTGACGTAGATATTTCTAGAGCAGAAGGAGATAGAGTAATTAATGTTTGTATTAATGGTGAGCCTCTTGAACTAGACAGAATGTACGAAATGGCGACAAATGACTTTTTAGCAGCTGGTGGAGATGGATACGGAATGTTTGCAGAAGCTAAATCACTTAGAAGTTACATGGCAATGGAAGATGCAGTTGTTGAGTTTATTAAGTCTGTGCCATTTATAGCACCAGGTGTTGTTGGTGGAGCAACTGTAGTTGAAGGTGGAGTTGTTGTAGAAGAAGAGGTAGAGCAAGAAGCAGCTGTAATCACTACTAATAAGTATGTAGTAGAAGCAGGAGATATGCTTTGGAAAATTGCAAAACAATTCGGAACAACTTGGCAAGAGCTTAAATCTTTGAACAATTTGAATGATGCAAACTTAATTATAATTGGGCAAGAATTATTAGTGCCGGCTAAATAGTTATAAGATTGAAATATGTATTAGAAAAGACCAGAGTCAACGACTCTGGTCTTTTAATGCGATATGTTTAATTAATTTAACCCTTGGTTCTATTAGCTCTTAATCTATCATGTGTGTTTAACAATTTTTTTCTAAGACGAATAGCATCAGGTGTAATTTCAACTAATTCATCTGCTGCAATAAACTCAAGTGCTTCTTCAAGAGTGAATTTTTTAGGTTTTAAAATTTTCAATGCATCATCTGCACCAGAAGCTCTTACATTCGTAAGTTTTTTGTTTTTGCACGGATTAACAATCATATCTTCGGTTCGGCTATTCATTCCAATGATCATTCCTTCATAAACATCAAGCGAAGATCCAACGAATAATATGCCTCTCTCATTTAGGTTGAAAAGAGAGAAAGCCATAGTAGTACCCGCTAATTGAGAAATTAATACTCCGTTCTTTCTTCCAGGAATCTCACCCCTATAAGGCATGTATTTATCAAAAGACCGTACTAAAGTACCTTCTCCTCTAGTATCGTTGATAAACTCACTTCTATACCCAAGCAAAGCTCTTGTAGGTACAAGAAATTCAATTGTAGTGTAGTTGTTTTCTGAAGACATTGTTTCCATAATACCTTTTCTTAAATTAAGTTTTGAAATAATTGTACCACTATATTCGCTTGGTGCAGTGATATTAGCACGTTCAATTGGTTCGTTTAATACGCCATCAATAGTTCTATAGAGCACCTCTGGTTTAGAGACGGATAGTTCGTAGCCTTCTCTACGCATTTTTTCAATAAGGATGGAAAGATGGAGTTCTCCACGCCCAGAAACCTTGAAACCATCAGTAGATTCAAGCTCTTCAACACGTAACCCAACATTAACTTCTAACTCTTTTTCTAAGCGCGCTAGTATGTGCCTAGTAGTTACATATTTACCGCTTTTACCACAAAATGGAGAGTCATTTACTAAGAAATTCATTGAAAGCGTAGGTGCTTCAATTTCTATTAGTTCCATCGGGTTCACGTGGTTTTCCACGCAAATAGTTTCACCTATTGAGATATCAGGCATGCCTGCGATTATTGCAATATCTCCACTTACTGCAAATGGTTTTTCTATTCTAGCGAGGCCTTCATGTACAAACAATTTAGAAACTCTACCTTTTTTAGTAGACCGTCTCGTTTTGAAATGACTATTTGTTGCCCTTGCTTAATAGTTCCTTTAGCAATACGACCAATACCTAATCTTCCAATGTAATCGTCATAATCAAGTGAAGAAACCTGCATCTGTAGTGGTTCGGAATCTAAATTTGGGTATGGTTCTAGATGCTCCATCAGTAGGTCAAAAAGAGGGTCTAGATTAGTAGATTCGTCAGACATATCTCTTTTAGCAATACCTTCTCTTGCGACACCGTAGATAATAGGGAAATCAAGTTGTTCATCAGTTGCACCTAAATCTGCGAACAAATCAAAAGTCATATCTACAACTTCTTCAGCTCTTTGGTCTTTTTTATCAATTTTATTAATAAAAAGAATTGGTTTTAGTCCATATTCAAGAGCTTTTTGTAAAACAAATCGTGTTTGAGGCATAGGACCTTCACTAGAATCAACTAATAATAAGGTTGTATCTACTGTTTTCATTATTCTTTCTACCTCTGAAGAAAAGTCTGCATGTCCTGGTGTGTCTACAATATTAATTTTTACTCCATTATGTTCAATAGCGCAGTTTTTAGAGTATATTGTTATTCCGCGCTCTCTCTCTAGGTCATTGCTGTCCATAACACAATCAACTACAGTCTCATTTTCTCTAAAAACTCCACTTTGTGACAAAAGTGCATTAACTAAAGTAGATTTACCTGCATCGACATATGCTATAACAGCGATATTAATTATTTTTTGTTTGTTTTCCATAAATACTATCTCTTTCATCATCTTAAATTATCTATTGAAGTTTAACTGTTATATTATATACTTATATATAGAGATTAACAAGAACAAAAAATATATTCATGAAATTTTTTTGACGCAAACAAAAGAAAAAATCATAGCAAAATATTGCTATGGGCAAAGGAGACAAAAATGTCATTAAACATTGTTTTATATGAACCAGAAATACCACAAAATACTGGTAATATCGTAAGAACATGCGTTCTTACAGATTCAATTCTTCATATCATTGGGCCAACAGGCTTTTCAATGGATGAAAAGCATATAAAAAGGGCAGGTCTAGACTATTGGGATCTATTAAAAATGCACTACTATAAAGATTATGCTGAGTTCAAAGAGAAGAATAAGGATGCAATAATTTACTATTGTGAAACAAGAACAAATACCATATACAGTGAAGTGGCTTATGAAAAGGATTGTTTCATAATGTTTGGTAAAGAAACCACAGGTATACCAAAGAGTATTCTAGACGAAAATAAAGAGAGTTGCGTTAGAATCCCGATGTTAGGTATAAAAAAGGCAAGATCGCTTAACTTATCGAACACAGTAGCAATAGTAATATATGAAGTATTAATACAATGGAATTTTCCCAACATGAAATAAATGCTATTTTACTTATACAGGGAAAAAAGCTATAATACTGTTAAGATGTAAAAAAGGAGGAATAGAACATGTGGAAAGAGAAAATTGTAAAATTTGCAAAGCAATCTTTGGAAGATATTCAAATGACCGTGTTAAGATTTCCATTACCAATAATGCTATGCGTAATTCTTGCAAGTATTACGATTTACCGAATCGAGGTGCCATATGAAAAACTAAGAAATATTGATGAAATTCTTAATAGAATAATGGCTGTAATAGTACTCGGAGTCCCTTTTTCATTAGGAGTGGATCTCCTTGTAGAAAGATTTTGGGCAAAAATCTGTTGCCACGTAAAAATAGTTATTAACTCTTTAAAATTGGTTTTACTTGTTTTATACTATTATTTTGCATTACCTAACATAGACATGGTTCCAATGCTTAGGCTTTCAATGTTAGCTTTAGCTATGATATTTATTTTTATTTCTGCTTTGTACATGTTTAAGAGAGAGAACTTTGAGATATTTGTTACAAAGATTATGACTAAAGTAGCCATGACTGCATTTTTTTCAGTAATGCTTGGATTAGGTATAACATTTACGCTATTTGCAATACAATCGTTACTATACGAGAATATGAGTAGAGATTTGTACGCTTATACATGGATAATTATCAACTTTGTTTTTGCGCCAACTCATTTTCTGAGCGGATTTCCTAAAATAGATGAGGAATGTAGTGTTAAAGATTACAGCAAAGTATTAAAACTATTGTTAATCTACATAGTGATGCCTATTATAAGCATATTTACATTAGTATTATATACATATTTCGCTAAAATCATTATAACACAAATATGGCCTAAAGGAATTGTATCGTATCTTGTATTATCGTATGCTGGAGCAGGAATTGCCACTCTGTTTTTAATAAAACCATTTGTTGAAGAAAATAAATGGGTAAGAATTTTTACACAAATACTAACAAAAACTATTTTACCTCTTCTTGTTATGATGTTTATTGCAATAGGAATACGAATAGGAGAGTTTGGATTCACTGAAAGTAGATATTATATTTTAATCATTGGTATTTGGGCAACGTTTGCGATGATATTTTTAAATTTTGATAAAGGAAAGCAAAATGTAGTGCTTCCAATTAGTCTAGCATTTGTTCTTTTAGTAAGTGTAGTAGGTCCATTGAGTGCATTTAACGTATCTATTGCAAGTCAAAACCAAAGATTTCAAAATATATTGAGTAAGAATGACATGATTTACAATGATGAAATAGTAATAAAGAGTGATATTGATAAATACGACAAAAGAGAAATTAGTGGAATTCTTCGCTATTTTGAGAGAACACACGATTTAGAAAAATTAGAATATTTGCCGAGCGACTTTACCATGAGAGATATAAAAGAAACATTTGGTTTTAAAGAAGTGCATGAAATGAGTATATACAAAAGAGCGGGTTCAGATTCTGGCTTGCATTTTCATTTTGGAATTTTTGGCGTGACACAAATCGTAGATATTTGTAATTATGATATTTTGATTAAGAGGTCAGAACTTTTAACGTTCGAAAGCGAAGCCACTGTTGAAGGAACTAAAAATATACAAGGAGCATTTTTTATTACTAGAAAGGAGAACTACCTCGTAGTATTAAAAGACGATGTGCAAATTATTAAATATGACATAGCCCAAACTGCAGAAACTTTGATAGAAAAATACGGAATTAGAGTTATGGATCCTGACTTAGATAAAAGGGATTTAATTGTACAAGATGAGGATGATTATGTAAGGTTTAAGCTAGTGTTTAACAAAATTTTTGGTTCCTACGATGAAGAGACAGGTGAAATAGAAATTAGAGGAGCTGAAGTATTGATTTTGATAGATATCAAAGAGTGATGCGGGAATGACTAGAAAATTGCAAAAAATTCAACAAAAAAGTATTGATACTTGAGTCGCAACGGAAAAAAGGTTAAACGCTTGTTTGCACAAAGGAGTTTAACCTTTTTGGATTATAACGCTTTAGCCATTTCAGATAGCATTTGCGTATTAGTATTTAACTCTGCTAAAGCTCGTACAATTTGTTTAGTTGCTTCCTCTTGTGAATTGGTTATTTGAACATTTTCTTTTATTAATATAGACGTTTTATCTACAGAACTATTTATTGTATTAAGAATATTATTAATTTGAGTAACATAGCTTTTAGTCGCTATAGACAGCTTTCTGATTTCTTCGGCTACAACTGAAAATCCTCTGCCATGTTCGCCTACACGTGCAGCCTCAATTGAAGCATTCAGACCGAGCAAATTGGTCTGCTCTGACACTTTTTTAATATAATCAACTATCTGATCAGTTTTATTCACTTGTTCAACGGTGGAGTTATTCTGCTTTAGAATCTGATTATTTGATATTGCGATTTTAGATGCCCCATCTGCAATTTCATTAATACTTGCTGTAACTTCCTCTAGAGAAGCAGCAATGCTTTCAGTTGATTGAGCGTGCTGTACTTGTCTTTCGATGCTTTTTCCTATGCCTAGAGAGCCAACTACAGCGCCGTTTTCATCATATAAAGGAATAGTGATTGATTTAAATGGAATGCCAAATACTTCTTTAGGTATAGTTTTTACTATCTTTCTGTTTTCTTTAATACATTCGTACATAGCATCTCCGGGTTTAAGTTTAGAACCCTCTGTTTCTTTAATGTCAAGTTCATTGCCGGGGAAATATTTTATAAAAAATTCAGTATCAGAAACCCCGACAAAGATATCTTCATCAAACAAATCCTTAATATACATAGCATTATAAATAAAATTATCTATAATATTATTATTCATGCCACAACCTCACTCTCGAAAAAATTTATTATTAAAGCAATTATATACCAGAGGTGCCAACTTTACAATCAAATTTACAGAAAAATTTGAGAACTTAAAAAAACAGTTAATTTTTCTGTTAATCCTAAGAAAAAATATTGCAAAAAATTTAACAAAAAAGTGTTGATACTTATTTGTAATTGTATTATAATGAATTTGCATATGAACCGAATATATTATTGGATGAAGACTGCGGGAGAGACTTTGATTTTAAAAGCGCCGAAGGGTGAAGCTATAAAATGCCAATTTTTTAGTGAACATCTCAGGCAAACGGACCGTGTTTGGACAATTCTCTGGAAAGCGTAAAGCACCGAAGGAGCAATTAGGGATTTTTTAGCCATATTCTAGGCTATTATTCCTTTAAGAATCTCTCAGGTAAAACAACAGAGCTAACTTGTGGCAACATGGCGTTGACATCGGTGAGTTCTGTTTTTGTTTGTATATATTTTTAATGCTTTAGGAAGTATATATTGTGAGGTGTATTACTTAAATGGCAACAATTATTACAAATAATCCACTAGTTTTTGAAAGAATGAATAGTAGATGTAAAATTGATTTTAGAGAAACTGATTTAAAAGGAATTCTTATAGAAGCAAGAAATAGAATTCATGCAGGTCATAAGTTGCTTAGTCATCCACTATCAGGCAGTGTAAAACCTAACGAAACAAATTATAAAAGCCTCATGATTTCTGATGAAAAGGCAGAGTTAGATTTAGACTCACTTGGAATAATAGAATCAGCAATAGAGACAACTTTGAAATTTTTGAATATGAAAGAATACAAATGGGACATTAAGGTTTTAGATGACTTTCAAGAAATCGATTTCACATTAATAAGTAGTGCAGTGGAAAGTATGATTTAGAAGATGAAAAAACTAAATAAGTGAGGTGGCAGTATGGAAAAAATTTATGATGTAATTATTATTGGTGCAGGGCCAGCGGGTTTATCAGCGGGACTGTATGCTGCAAGAGGAAAAATGTCTACTTTGATTTTGGAAAAAGAAAAAGTAGGTGGACAAATTGTTACTACAGAAGAAGTAGCTAACTACCCTGGTTCAGAAGCTGATGCAACGGGACCAAGCCTTGTTGCGAGAATGATTGAGCAATGCAATGAATTTGGGGCTATAATCGAAAAAGATACAATAAACGGAGTAAAATTAGAAGGAAGAATCAAAGAATTAGTTGGTGCAAAAGCTACTTACCGTGCAAAAACTGTTATTGTAGCTTCTGGTGCTAGTCCAAGACTTATGAATGTACCTGGAGAAAAAGAATTCACAGGAAAAGGTGTATCATATTGTGCAACATGTGATGCAGATTTTTTCACAGACCTAGAAGTATTCGTAATAGGTGGTGGTGATTCTGCAGTTGAAGAAGCCATTCATTTAACAAAATTCGCAAGAAAAGTTACTATAGTACATAGACGAGATGAGCTAAGAGCTGCAAAATCAATACAGGAAAAAGCTTTTAAACATAAAAAAATAGATTTTATGTGGGATACAACAGTAAAAGAAATAAAAGGCGATGGAATTGTAGAAAGCGTTATTTTCGAAAATGTTAAAACAAACGAAATTACAGAATTCCATGCAGATGAAGAAGATGGTACAGTCGGAGTATTTGTATTTGTTGGCTATATTCCACAGACTTCACTAGTTAAAGAGTTATTAGAAACAGATAGAGTTGGGTATCTTATAACTGATGATAATATGAAGACGAAAATTTCTGGTGTATTTGCAGCTGGTGATTGCCGCGTGAAATCATTAAGACAAGTAGTAACAGCAGTTTCTGATGGCGCGATTGCAGCTATCCAAGCTGAAAAATATATTGTAGATGCGTTTGAGGAATAGAATGTTTTAACAATTAAATATTAAAGGATGTGAAATAAATGCTAGAATTGACTAAGGCAAACTTTGAATCTGAAGTCCTGAAATCTGAAGGGTTAGTACTAGTTGACTTTTGGAGCGATGGTTGCGAACCATGCAAAGCTTTAATGCCAGATATTTTGGATTTAAAAGAGCAGTATGGCGAAAAAATTAAGTTTTCAAAATTAAATACTACTAAAGCTAGAAGGTTAGCAATTAAGGAAAGAGTTTTAGGCCTTCCAACAGTGTCTATTTATAAGGATGGAATAAAAGTAGATGAAGTAACTAAAGACGATGCAATAAAAGATAAGATTGAAGAAATGATAAAAAAACATATGTAATAGTTGCTTTCAAAATAAAAGCGAGGTGAAGTATGTGCGTTTAGAATTAGGTAATATTTTTATCAAAGATGTAAAATTTTCGGGTGCAACAAAAGTTGATGGTGGAGTTCTTTATATCAACAAAGAGGAAATGCTAAAAGAAATTGGTGGAGATGAGCATATAAAAAACATCGATATCGAATTAGCGCACCCTGGTGATGAAATCAGAATTACTCCTGTAAAAGATGTTATTGAGCCAAGAGTAAAAGTAGAAGGACCAGGTGGAATTTTTCCGGGAATACTAAGCAAAGTAGACACTGTAGGTAGTGGACGTACTCATGCTTTAAAAAACGTAGCTGTAGTTACTGCTGGGAAAATAGTAGGTTTTCAAGAAGGTATAATTGACATGACTGGTATTGGAGCGGAATATACTCCGTTTTCAAAAAATCACAATGTAGTAGTAGTTTGTCAACCTGTTGATGGACTTAAGCAGTATGATCATGAAGCAGCAGTACGAATGATAGGATTTAAGGCGGCGGCATACTTAGGTAAATTCGCTAAAGATATCACACCAGATGAAGTGAAAACTTATGAGACAGAACCTATTTTGGATTCAGTGAAAAAATACCCTGACCTACCTAAAGTAGGATACGTATACATGCTTCAAACACAAGGATTACTTCATGATACTTATGTATATGGAGTGGATGCTAAAAAGATTGTACCAACTCTATTATATCCTACAGAAATAATGGACGGAGCAATTATTAGTGGAAACTGTGTGTCTGCTTGCGATAAAAATCCAACTTACGTGCATTTAAACAATGGGATTATTGAAGAACTTTATGAGAAGCATGGTAAAGAAATTAATTTTGTAGGTGTAATTATAACAAACGAGAATGTTTTCTTAGCTGACAAGGAAAGATCTTCTAACTGGACAGCTAAATTATGTAAATTTTTAGGATTAGACGGTGTTGTAATTTCTCAAGAAGGTTTCGGGAATCCTGACACTGACTTAATTATGAATTGTAAGAAAATTGAGAGTGAAGGCATCAAAACTGTAATAGTAACTGATGAGTATGCTGGAAGAGATGGAGTTTCTCAATCACTTGCAGATGCAGACGAAAAAGCAGATGCAGTAGTTACTAATGGCAATGCTAATGAGACAATAATTTTGCCACCAATGAAAAAAATCATTGGAATGACAGACTATGTCGACGTAGTTGCAGGAGGTTTTGACGGAAGTTTAAGACCAGATGGTAGCATTGAAGTTGAAATTCAAGCAATTACTGGTGCTACAAATGAAACCGGATATGTTACATTATCAACAAAAGGATTTTAGTAGAGTAAATGCGTAGCAGTACACTAGAAGTATAGGGAAAAAATATATTACTGAAAGGATGTTTCATATGTCATTATATGATGGTAAAAAAGTTATCATTATCGGCGATAGAGATGGAATACCAGCCCCGGCGATTGAAGAATGCTTAAAGGAAACTGAAGCAGAGGTAGTATTTTCTGCAACAGAATGTTTTGTCTGAACGGCTGCAGGTGCTATGGATTTGGAAAACCAAAAAAGAGTTAAGGATTTAGTTGAGAAATACGGTGAGGAGAATGTAATAGTTCTTCTAGGTGCAGCCGAAGCAGAAGCTTCAGGCTTAGCAGCAGAAACCGTAACAAATGGAGATCCTACTTTTGCAGGTCCTTTAGCAGGAGTCCAGTTAGGACTAAGAGTTTATCATGTAGTAGAAGAACAGTTTAAAGGCGAAGTTGATGGAGATATTTACGAAGATCAAATCGGCATGATGGAAATGGTACTTGATGTTGATGAAATAGTTAGCGAAATGACAGAAATAAGAAATGAATTTTGTAAGTTTAACGATTAGTTCCATATCATTTCCTGAAAACAGGAGAGGGGGTAAAGCATGAGCAAAAAAAGAGTTATTCATTATATTAATCAATTTTTCGCTGGTATCGGTGGAGAAGAAAAAGCTGATATCAAGCCTGAAATAAGAGAAGGGTTCGTTGGACCTGGAATGGCATTTAACAAAGCTAT
>JAJOKQ010000009.1 GCA_021129785.1 Clostridiales bacterium
ATAACCATGCAAAGGTTTAAATAGGCTAAGAAGCACGTAATACATAGTTCTGATAAGGTTTGTAGTTGTTTTCTTGCCATAATAGTACCACCTTCATAATTAAAAATACTTACTAACTAATAGCAGTTAATGTGACTAATCTAATGGTGTGTCAATAATCGATATATGTCAATACTCAAATCATTTAATGCTGGAACTGTATATTCAATTGCACACTAAAAAAGGGATTCCCCATAATATCACGAATACTATGTTTAGCACATCAACTAAACACTCACTTTAATTCTAACTTTAAGAGCTATTTCATTTTCATATTTTTAAAAACACAACTATATTTTGAGTTAAAACAACTGAAAGGATAATGTATAATAGTCTTTCTAATTATTATGCAAGGTATATTCTATGAACTCAATACTTGAACTTTTTAAGAGGTTTTCTGAAAGTAATCTTTCAACAATTCTTCTCATAATCCTTATTGCTTACTTAATTAGAGGATTGATAATACGGGTACTCCGCAAACATGTTAAAGAACAAAAATCCTTTTACAAAGCAAAAAGGTCAATCACTTATGCTTATTTCACTTTGGTTTCGCTAGTAGTTATTTTAATTTGGGCTGATACGGATTCAGTTGGTACGTATTTAGGGCTATTATCTGCAGGGTTAGCAATCGCACTAAAAGATATATTTATTAATATTGCTGCTTGGATTTTCATCTTTATAAAGAAACCTTTTGACGTAGGTGACAGAATTGAAATTAATGGTCATACAGGTGATGTCATTGACAAAAGACTCTTTCAGTTTACGTTAATGGAAGTTGGTAATTGGGTTTCAAGTGATCAGAGTACAGGAAGAATGATACATATTCCAAATAATATGGTATTTACCTTTCCGCTTGCTAATTTTTCTAGTGGGTTTGAATACATTTGGAACGAGGTTGATGTTTTGTTAACCTTTGAGAGTGATTTCAAAAAAGCTAAACCTCTGTTCTTAGCTATAGCAGAAAAATATTCGCTGCATTTAACAGATGAAATTGAAGAAAAGCTTAAGCAGGCCTCCAAAAAATATCTTATTTATTACAATATTTTGACGCCTATAGTTTATACAGACGTCAAAGAAAGTGGAGTTATGCTATCTATAAGATATTTATGTCCTCCTAGGCAAAGGCGTAATACGACTGAGTCTATTTGGGAAGATGTATTACAAGTAATTGATGATAATAGCGATATAAGTTTAGCATACAATACTCTTAGACTGGTTGATAAAGCAAATAGGTGACTAACGGTGCTAGCTATTAGTCATTACTCATAATTAGCCTTCTCCAATATCAAGTCACACTATATGCGCTCTAAATTGATTTTAAAGTCCCCTCTTCAAACACATAAATCTCATCATATTCAGGCAGAAACTGTTTACTATTACTTGGATACGTTAAAGATGGAGCAAAGCCATGTAGTGGTACAAATACTATAGGATCTATTTCATCAATAAGGTATTTAATGTTTTGGTGTATTGCATGCCCTGGCGATGCACAGTACTCGTACTTAAGCCCTATAAAATCAATAAATTTTGTTAGTTTTTCATAAGCTGGGTCAAATGCACCGAGTGGCACTCCATTCGAGTGAATATATATGCCCTCTTCAATATTTAAGTCTAATAGTTCTAGGTTGTTTTCAAAGGAGTTTTGCATGAAGTATTTCTCTGGAGCTTCGTTTATTTTGTCAATATTCGCGCAATCAAACTCATTTATTACTTCTTTCTCCCACGTCTCTAACGTATTCTTCATATGTCTATCTTCTGTGTCTTTTGTTAAAATAATTTTAAAATCTTTCTCATTGGTTAGCTCTTTTATTAAATATGCAGTATTTAATTCAAATACTGGGGTTCTATTAGATTCTTTAGCTAATCCAATAAAGTTTACCAGCCTTTGAATATTCCTATTGTATACATTGAAAACTGCTACGCCTTTGGTTTCCAATAATTTTTCTTTCAGCATATCAAGTAAAAGAGCTTCTGAGTTGATTCCCTCTGTTGATTTGTTAGGTTCTGGCTGTCCTTCTTCGTCTATTCTATCTTTAAAAACCATTGTAGTTTCTGTTATCAAAACATCTGGTTTAAATATTCTTGTTTTATTGATATATTCATAAGTAAGTTCTGGGTTATTCCCGTGAAATCTGTAGTCACCAGTGTACGCTATTTTCAAGTCTGGCGTCACTATGTGAAATCCTCCAGCTCCATAAGCATCGTGGTCAATTTCTATTGGAGTAATTTTAATATTACCAACACTAAATTCTTTGTTAAATTCACAGATCTTGATTTCTTTTTTCCAATTTCCTGTAATTCGTTCTCCGCTAGTATTTAGCTTTTCATATAATGAATAAGATTCTTTGTTCATATACACATCAATTTTGTCAGACAACATACCAATAGCGCCCATATGATCTAAATGTAAGTGCGAAATAATTATAGACGTGTTTAGTTTACTGTCTTCTTCAGAAATTAAACTATCCAACCCAACGAGTTGGTTCTTTGGGTATACCCCTTCAACTACTGGTATCATTTTAAGTTTTAACATATCTTTTAATTTAGAACCCTCTCTTATTCTTACTTGTGAGTCTAAATTGCTTTCTGGAGAAAAATTCAAGCCAAAATCAAATATTATTCTATCCTCTCCATACTCAACAGAAACTACTGTTCCACCAATATTCTTTAAACCATTATAGTATCTTAGTTTTGTTATTTTTTTCATCTCTCCATCTCCCTCATTAGTGACAAAGGGCGGGTCGTTGACATTTTTAATGTTCAATCCCGCCCTCTTGTCAAATCAACTCATGTTGAATTTATCTGTCAATTAGCTTTTGTAATACTTCTTCTGCTTCTAGCAATGCTTCGTCTGGACTCATTTGAAGTAATAGAATCTTTTCAATTGATTTTCCTACTTCAGATGAGATAGAGAATGCGTCAGATATCTTGTATCCGAAGAATCCATAATCAATTTGTTTTGCTCCTACACCTTGAACAGGCGATTTTTCTACATATGCTACGTAGCTAGGAAGCTCAAATGCAGAATATCTTACTGGTAGATATCCAGTTTTTACTGCCCAATCAGCTGTCAGTTCTGTGCTTAGAATGAACTTTAAAAATTCCCAAGCCGCTAGTTTTTCTTCATCTGTTGCTGTATCAAACATTGTCACATTTGTACCTGCAAATATTACTGCTGCTTCTCTTCCTCTTGGAAGTACAGCTGCGCTCCATTCAATATTCCCTTCTGCAGCTGACCTTACAAAAGGAATTCCTGCAGATGAGCCAACATACATCGCTACGTCTCCACGACCAAATGGTCCTGACATAAATCTGTCTTCTCCAGCTAATCTTGCATGTCCTCTTTCAATCATGTTAGCTAAGAAAGTTAACGCTTCAACTGCTTCTGGTGAATGAATTTCTGCTGTCATAGTATCTTCATTTAATACTCTTCCTCCTGCTTGCCTTATCCATTGTTCTATTGTTCTAAATATACCATTTTCCATTCCAAAACCTATTACTCCATCTTTTGTTAATTTCTCTGCAGCTACTTCTAGTTCTGCCCACGTTGTTGGTGGTTCAATTCCTGCTGCTTCTAATAATCCTACATTATAGTATAAAATTCTTGTACTTTTATTAAATGGAACTCCATAATATTTTCCATCCCAAACATTGTTTTCCATAAAAATATCAATCATATCTTTGTATTCTGCTTCAGTCCAACCATATCTCGGATCATGAATAAATGGAGTTAAATCTGTACTAAATCCATTTTCAACATAATCTGTCATCCAACTAGCCATTGCTTGTGAAATTGTTGGTAGTGTTCTTGCTTTTGCTGCTGCCATGATTTTAGTAGACAAATCACCATATCCACCTTGAAAAGTTGCGTTTACAGTAATAAACTCACTTTGTTCATTAAAAGCCTTTACCATTTCGTCTACTACTTCACCATGCGCTCCACTCATTGCATGCCAAAATTCTACAGTTACTGGCGCATCAATTACAGTTTGAATCCCTACTGGCTCTGCTGGTTTCTCCTCAGCTGGTTTGTCTGCTGCTGGTTGATCTACTTTAGCTGGTTCATCTTGACCGCATGCAACCAAACTAAAAACTAGCGCTAAAGATAATAACAGTACTAATAATTTTTTCATCATTAAACCTCCATTTTTTTTTTATACTTAAAAGGGTTTTTTAAGAAAATCCTTTAAAGCCAAACTAACCTTTTACTCCTGCTCTTGAAACACCTTGCACAATATACTTTTGTAAGAAAAGATAAACTACGATAATTGGAAGAATAATCATTGCTGAACCTGCCATAAGCAGTTCAAATATTATCCCAGCTTCTGAGCTAAACGCCGAGAGTCCAACTGGCAATGTTCTCATCTCTGCTGAATTCGTCATAATTAACGGCCATAAAAACGCATTCCAGCTACCTACTATTTTAAGTAGCGCAACTGTAACTATTGCAGGTTTTAATAGTGGTACCATGATGAGCCACAGATATTTAAAATCGTTACATCCATCTATTTTAGCGGCGTACCCAAGTTCATCTGGAATCCCTAAGAAAAATTGTCGCATTAAGAAAATTGCAAATACGCTAGCTGTCCAAGGTATAATTAATGCTTTATATGTATCAATCCACCCTAAATTAGATAGCGTTACAAAGTTTGGTATTAAAAGAACTTCACCAGGTACCATAATTATTGCTATCAATATTGAAAATAAAATATCTCTGCCATAAAACTTCATCTTTGAAAATGCAAATGCTGCTAGTATAGTGGTGAATAACTCAAGTATTGTTACTGAAACAGTTACAATTACACTATTTATAGCATATCTCCCAAAAGGGGCTAATTCCATAGCTCTTAAGTAATTTCCCCACATAATTTCTGATGGTATCCATACTGGTGGCATCATCATCACTTCATTAGCAGGCTTAAGCGAGGTACTTATCATCCAAGCAAAGGGTAGTATAGTTATTATGCTTCCTATAATCAGCAGTGCGTAAATCGTTGTTTTTGAAGCTAGTTTTTTTATCACTCAAATCACCTCCATTAATAGTGGACTTTTTTCTTTCCAATATACATTTGTATTAATGTAAAAATAAATGTAATAAGGAAGAGAGCATATGCTGCTGCTGATGCAATGCCGAATTCCCATTCCATATAGAACTTCTCATAAATATAATACACTATTGTGAGCGCACTACTAACTGGCCCTGCCCTTCCATCAAACAGAGCAAAAATTTCATCAAAAACTTTAAACCCACCAATTAAACTTACAATAGAAATAAAAAATATTGAAGGTGAAAGTAGCGGTAAAGTTATATTTCTAAACTGCTGCCATTTAGAGGCTCCATCAATTTGTGCAGCTAGGTAGTATTTTGTATCAATATTTTGCAACCCTGCTAAAAATATAATTATATTGTAGCCAAGGCTTCTCCATATTGACATAATAATTATTGCTGGCATACTCCAAGTCGGGCTTGTAAGCCATGCTATAGGGTCAATTCCTACAAGTCCTAAAAAGAAATTCATAATTCCATATTCGGTATGATAAATCCAACTCCAAACAATAGATATAGCAACCACTGATGTAACAAAAGGTATAAAGTATATTGTTCTAAATAATCCTCTAAACTTAATTTTAGAGTTTAGTAGGGTAGAAATTCCTAATGAAATTATTATGGATGTTGGCACCACTCCAATAACGAACGTAAGTGTATTTCTCATAGCTAAGTGAAAATCTGGATCACTAAAAATATAAATAAAGTTGTCAATTCCGTACGAATATACCTCTCCGGTAAAAAAATTATAGTCGGTGTGAAAACTCATCATAAGTGATTTTACCACAGGGTATAGACTAAAGGTGCCTATAATAAGTAAAGCAGGAAACAGGTAAAAAAACGCTCTAAATGTAGTTTTAATTTTTTTCTCTCTTTTTTCATAAAACTTAGATAGAGTTTTGTTGCGACTTAATCTGCCTGAAAATAGAGATTTTAATTTTCCTTTTCTTCTCATCACTGCAACCCCTTGTCAAATGGCTTTGTTTTGTCTAAATTAATTCCTGTGTTAACATCAAAAATATTGATTCTATCTTCATCAAACCTAATTTTAATTGTTCTGTCTTTCTTGAGTGTTTCACTATATTCCGTTAATAGCCTTATTTCTTTATCTGCACATTTTACTTTTAAAAGTGTATCTCTTCCAATAGTTTCTATTGTCATTATATTTGCTTCAATAGATGCATTCCCGTTTTCAACAATTGTAATATTCTCAGGTCTAACAGATAGTTTAGCCTTCTTGTTTTCTTGAACTAATTTAGTGTAGGTATCATTAATTCTAATTTCAAAATCAGTTCCTTTTAGTTCAATTCTATTTCGTTCTTGACTCCATTCTAAGTCAAGCAAGTTTGTAGGAGGACTCCCTAAGAAACTAGCAACGAACTCGCTAACTGGATTTATATACATATTTTGAGGCGTTGTGTGTTGTTTTAGCTGCCCTTTGTTCATTAGAATAATTCTATCTGATATACTCATAGCCTCTTCTTGATCATGTGTTACAAAAACCGTTGTAATCCCAACTTCTTGCTGTATACGTCTAATTTCTCCTCTAGTTTCTAAACGTAGTTTAGCATCTAAGTTTGATAGTGGTTCATCTAATAGTAGTAGTTGTGGCTTCTTTACTAAGGCACGTGCTATAGCAACACGTTGTTGCTGCCCACCAGATAATTGTCCGGGCTTTCTATCCATTAAATCGTCTATCTTTACTAATTTTGCAGTCTCTAATGCTCTTTCCATAGATTTCTCTTTTGCAACTTTAGCCATTCTAAGAGGAAACATTATATTTTTCATAACTGTCATATGCGGATACAGTGCATAATTTTGAAACACCATTCCTATTCCCCTATCCTCAGGTTCTAGCTTATTAACTAACTTGTCATCAAAATATATGTTTCCATTTACAGGTTTATGAAAACCTGCTAACATAAAGAGTGTTGTTGTCTTACCACATCCACTTGGTCCAAGTAAAGCTGCAAATTCGCCTTTTTTCACTTCAAAACTTAGTTTGTCTACTGCTTTTACCTCTCCAAAGTGCATACTCGCATTTTCAAATCTTATTTTCAAGCAAATTCCTCCTAAAAGTTTGTCTTGTTAATAATATCATAATCTATTGCTATTTTGTTAAGCTAGTGTAAAATATGATATTAAACCCTATTCTTTAATGTTAGGTAACCACTATATATGCCTAACTGTATATAATTCTTCTATTAATCAGAAACTCCTTTAAATTTATCAAAAATTTTGTGATTTTATTTTTAAAAAACAGGGAGCATAGTATGCTCCCTGTTACCTATATTCGTTTATCAAATTAGTAATTTACGTTGTTTTAGCTTTTTTTATCTCCTTAATCCCTAGTTGTATATACATTATTAGTGCAACAACTGCTGAAGCAATAGCAAATAACATGACTGTCATAGCGTACTCTAATTCATATGCAACAAGTAAAATTGCCACGTAAAAAATTATAGTTGATATTTTTCCATATTTATTTGCAAGAATTATCACTTTGTCTTTTTTCTTATACAAAAAAAAACTCCCTATTATCATAAAAAGCTCCTTTATCACTACTACGATCAAAACCCATGGCGACAAAAATCTTTTCATAGTAAAACAGCCAATTACTGCAACTTGCATAAGTTTATCTACAAGAGGATCCATTACTTGTCCAAATTTTGTAATCAAATTATATTTCCTTGCAATATATCCATCTGCAACATCTGTAATTCCAGCAAAAATAAAGATAGACACAGAATAAGTAATCGCATTTTGCCCAGAAAAGAAAAATGCAATTATAAACAGCGGAACAAGCCCTATTCTCAACATAGTAATCATGTTAGGCACATTCATATAATCTCCCCCAATGTGTTATATACAATCATTATAACATTTTTTTCAAGGATTTTCAAAAATCATTAACAGAGCTTTTTTTACATGATGCGGTGTGCCTCTTCCCACTACCTTACTCTAAATTCACCAAACCATTTTTTAATTACGTCACTGATTATGTTTAGTTCCTCATTTTTATATGGCGTTAATTTGTTCTTACCAACTATCACTGTTTCTGAATCTTTAAAGTTCTGCACGAAATATTTTTTGCTTCCTTTTATTTCTTTAGCTATTGCAATAATGTCTTCTAAATAAAGTAGTTCTTTCCAAACGGTAGTCCTAAATTCATATTCTACTCCAGATTCTTTTATGACTTGAATACTCTGTTTTATGCTATCAATATTCACTTTAGCTCCGGTAACAATGTCATATTTTTTAAACGGCGCTTTAATGTCCATGGCAATATAATCAACTAGATTATCATTTAAGATATTGTTAATAACAGTTGGTTTTGTGCCATTAGTATCAAGTTTTATGAAAAAACCGTTTCTTTTAATTCTACTCAATAAATCATATAAATCCTTATGCAGAGTAGGTTCTCCGCCTGTAATACATATTGCATCAATAAACTTCTTTCTTCTGTTTAAAAATTCAATTAATTCACCTTCCTCTATCTTCTCTCCTACACCTTCTACAATAGGTGAATTATGACAATACGGACAAAGAAAATTGCAGCCAGCCAAAAAAATGACTGTTGCAACTTTATCTGGGTAGTCAATTAGTGATGTTTTTTCAATTCCAATTATTTTCATCAAAAAACCTCATCTGCAATGCTTTTTCTACGCTTTTTTGCAATTTACTAAACTATCTTCTACAGAAAATTCTTCTCTGTCTTTATATTCTTCTTTTTTACCTAAATTCCACGCTGACACAGGTCGGTGGAAACCTACTACTCTAGTCCACACTTCTGTTTCACTTCCACATCTAGGACATTCAAATTGCTCTCCCTTTAAGTATCCATGTTCTGTGCATAGTGAAAAAGTAGGTGTTATTGTAATATAAGGCATTTGTGTATTTTGAAAAATTCTTTTTATTAAAGTTTTGCACGTTTCTACACTCTCAATTTCTTCTCCAATAAAACCATGTAAGACTGTCCCCCCTGTATACAGTCTTTGCAAATCTCCTTGAAGTTCGATAGCTTCAAAAATATCTTTCGTATGACCAACTGGAAGTTGCGTTGAATTTGTGTAATATGGTTCTTTTTCTCCCTGCACTACAATCTTTGGATACAATCGCTTGTCTAATCTTGCAAATCTATATCCTGTTCCTTCAGCTGGTGATGCCTCTAGGTTCCATAAACTATCTGATTCTTTTTGAAAGATTGTTATTACTCTATTCATGAATTCCATAATTTCTATTGCAAAATCTTTTCCTTCTTCAGTTGCTATGTCTTTTCCCAATAAGTTGATACATGCTTCGTTCATTCCATTTAAGCCAATTGTTGAAAAATGGTTTGTAAAATAAGCACCTGTTGCTTCTTTTACCTGTTGCAAATAGAATCTTGAATAAGGATATAGTCCATCGTTCATATATTTTTCTAATATAATTCTTTTTGCATCACATATTTCTTTTGCTTTTTCCATAAGTTCTTTAACTTTTTTCTTAAACTCTACCGTAGTCTTAGCTAGATAACCTATCCTTGCCATGTTAAGAGTTACCACATTAATTGAGCCTGTTAGGGGATTTGCACCAAATAGACCTCCGCCTCTTTTTCTAAGTTTTGTATTATCCAACCTTAATCTACAGCACATAGATCTTATATCTTCTGGTGACATATCCGAATTTACAAAATTTGCAAAATAAGGCGTTCCAAATTTTCTAGTCAAGTCCATTAATAAATTTACGACTTCAGATTCCCATGGAAAGTCATCAGTAATGTTTATAGTTGGAATAGGGAAACTAAAAGCTCTCCCTGCTCCGTCACCTTCCATCATAACTTCAAAATATGCTTTATTGAACATGTCCATTTCTTTTTGGAATTCTCCATAAGTTTTGTCCATTAGTTTACCACCTAAAATTGCAGGTTGATTTTTAAGTAGTGGATGTGCAGTCATATCAAGCGTTATATTTGTAAAAGGAGTCTGAAAACCGACTCTTGTAGGTACGTTAAGATTAAACACAAATCTTTGTATTGCTTTTTTTACACGATTATAGTCTAAGTTGTCATAATATATAAAAGGAGCTAAATATGTATCTATACTTGATACTGCTTGTGCTCCAGCTGCTTCGCCTTGTAGTGTGTATAATAGGTTTACAAGTTGTCCAAGAGCTGACTCAAAATGTTTTGGCGGCTTAGATTCTACTTTACCGCTTGCACCTTTAAATCCTTTTCTAAGGAAATCCTCTAAGTCCCATCCACAGCAATAAGGTGCCAATAATCCTAAATCGTGAATATGTAAGTCTCCTCTTATGTGAGCATCTCTTAGATGTTTATCATATATTTTATTTAACCAATATTTCTTAGTTATATTTTCTACTATATGATTATTTAGTCCTTGCAAAGAAAAACCCATATTTGAATTTTCGTTTATTCGCCAGTCTTCATTATTTACATATTCATCAACCATAATTTCTGCATCCATAAATAAGTTCTTTACTTCTCTAATTTCTTCATGCTTTTTTCTATATAGAATAAATGCTTTTGCAGTTTTAGCATGTCCATTTTCAATTAACACTTTTTCTACTACATCTTGAATCTCTTCTACTGTCGGAATAGATGCATTATGCGTCTCATTTATTACATTACTAACTTTATTTGACAAGTTTATTGCTTTCATTTCGTCTTCTCCGCCAACCGATTTAGCCGCCTCAAAGATTGCTTCTTTAATCTTCTTTTTTGTGAAATTCACTATTTCACCATTTCTTTTTTGCACTTTCAAAACTGCCATATTACCCCTCCTGTAGTGCATGAAAAAGTATCATACACAATATATAGTATATGATACACTATTTCGTACTAATTTACAATATGAAAAAACAAAAATTAGATGAAATTTATTCTTCCTCTAAAATTTAATTTCGCCAAACTATTTAATAATATTTTTTCGCTATTTTCTTTTTTTTCTATAAATTTGCATGAATCTATCATTTCAACTATAACAGCGCTCTTTTCATCTGCGTTTTTTTTCTTCATCACTCTATTCCCATTTATCAATCTATCAAGTTGCATTACTGTACCGTTATTACCATCAAATAACGAAACATCTTTATCTATAATCCTAGTTATATTATCCTTTATAAAAATATAATGAGTACATCCTAGAACTATGGCATCATTGTCATTAAAACTAATCCCCTCAAATACTCTTTTTAAGTAATGCTCTATTTCTTGTTCGTGATTAACACCCACACTATCAATTTTTTCTATTAGCAAAGCCAAACCTGGGCATGGAAGTTTAATAATTTCTGCACTATCTCTAAATTTATTAACTAACTCACTAAATTTTTCTTCTTTAATAGTTACCGGAGTTGCCATTACAATAATTTTACCGTTCTTATTCGCTTCTACTGCAGGCTTTAGTGCCGGTTCCATACCAACAATTGTCATTTCCCATTTGTTTCTTAGTTCATTTACAGCTACACTCGTTGCTGTATTGCAGGCAACTACTAAAGCTTTAATTCCACAGTCTACGAGAAAGTTTGCTGCTGCCATAGATAATCTCTTTACTTCTTCCGTAGTTTTTTCTCCATAAGGTGCGTTTGCTGAATCAGCAAAGTATACAAAACTTTCATTTGGCATTTCACTAATTAATTCAGCCAAAACACTAATGCCACCAATGCCTGAATCAAAAACCCCAATTGGGTAATCACGCACTTTCTTTACTTTTTCTAGTTTTGATTGCATTTTCTTCATCTCGATTCTTAAACATCATTCGTAGTGCTTTAAACTAATTCTACGGGCACCTATGGGATCCCCGTACAAGTTAGCATGTTAGACCGAACTTCCATCTGCTTTATTTGTATCCTGGTTTCTTTAAAAGTTTAAACATATTCTTTTTATACTCTTCCACTCCAGGTTGGTCAAATGGATTAATCCCTGACATATATCCTCCAATAGCACATGCTTTTTCAAAAAAGTAAACCATATATCCGAAATAATAGGGAGTTAACTCTGGAATACTTATTATCAAGTTAGGAACTCCTCCTTCAATATGTGCAATAAGTGTGCCCTCGAAAGCCTTGTCATTAACGTGTTTTAGCGACTTGCCGTCCAAGTAGTTTAGTCCGTCTAAATCTTTATCATTCTTTAATACCTTCATTGACTCATCCACTTTTTCAACATGAAGAACCGTTTCAAATATTATTCTCAGTCCTTGTTGAATGTATTGACCCATAGAATGAAGATCAGTCGAAAAATTAACAGTAGTTGGGAATATTCCCCCTAAGTTTTTTCCATCGCTCTCACCAAATAGTTGCTTCCACCATTCTCCAAAACATGCAAGTGATGGCTCATATGATGCAAGTAATTCAATAAATTTCCCTTTCCTGCTAAGTATATTTCTTGCTGCTGCATATTGATAGCAGCTGTTACTTTCTAAATCACTTACTCCTAAATCGTCATAAGCTCTAGATGCCCCTTTTATTATTTCTCTGATATCAATTCCCGATATTGCAATCGGCAACAATCCTACTGCTGTCAGTACAGAATATCTACCGCCTATATCATCTGGTATAACAAAAGTTTTGTACCCTTCTTCTGTTGCTAATTGCCTAAGTGCTCCTTTTTCCTTGTCGGTTGTAGCAATAATTCTTTTTTTAGCATCTTCTTTACCGTATTTTCTTTCAAGGCTGTCTTTTAATATTCTAAATGCAATTGCAGGTTCTGTAGTGGTTCCTGACTTAGATATTACATTTATTGATACATCTTTTTCTTCAATGATCTCCAATAAGTCTTTAAGATATTTACCACTAATATTTTGTCCAGCAAAATATATTTCTGGAGTTTTGCGTTTAGTTTTCGGCAATAAATTGTAGAAATGATGGTTCAACATTTCAATTGCTGCTCGTGTTCCTAAATATGAACCTCCAATCCCTACAACAATCAACACATCAGAGTTCTTTTGTACTAATTTTGCTGTTTCTTGGATGTCTTGTAAAAAGTCTTCCTCATAATTCTTAGGCAAGTCTACCCACCCTAGGAATTCACTTCCTGCTCCTTTTTTTTCATGTATTAATTCATGCGCGACTGCAACAATCGATTTTAAATTATTTAGTTCTTGTTTGTTAATAAATTTAGTAGCTCTAGAATAATCGACTAATATTTTCTTCACTTATTTCACCTCAATATTATCTTTAGACAAATATATCAAAAATCAACTATCTTTTCAATACAATGTTAGCACTTTATATAAATCTCTTAAAAAAGCAAGGATTATTGAAAGTGCTTTCTAAATTTTACCTTGGAGTTTTACTTAAATTAACTTGCCACAAATAGGAAAATATCTTGTTTCGTCGTCTAATTCTATATCACATGCTCTACAATACTTTGTTTTCTTTACTTCTATTATTTTTTTCTCTAATGACTCTATTCTTCCTTGGAGGTTTTCTTGTGCCTACCTCTATAAATTTAAGAACATATTTGCTAGGTTAAAGTAAACAATAAGTGCAATAGCGTCGACAATTGTAGTAATAAGTGGTCCTGCCATAATCGCTGGATCTAGTTTTAGTTTTTTTGCTATAACTGGCAACATACTCCCAACAAGTTTAGCAAATATTACTGTAATAGCCAGCGTAAGCGATACAACAATAGCAATATCCATCTCTACTCTTTCTATAATTAGAACTCTTAGAAAATTTAACAGTGCCAACATTGACCCTACTACAATACTCACTCTGAATTCTTTCCAAAAAACTTTAGCATAATTGTTCAAACTAATTTTGCCTAATGCTATCCCTCTTATTATTAAAGTTGAAGATTGCGAACCTGCATTTCCTGCAGTATCCATTAGCATAGGGATAAATACAGCTAGTACAACTACTGATTGCAGAACCTCGTCGTATTTTCTAATAACAATTCCTGTAAACGTCGCAGATACCATTAAAAACAATAGCCATACTATTCTTTTTCTTGCTAGAGAAAAAGTTCCGGTTTGCAAATACTCTTCTTCGTGCGGCTCCATAGCTGCCATTTTTTGAAAATCCTCGGTATTTTCTTGTTCAATTACATCTACAATATCATCAATTGTAATAATTCCAACCAACCTATTCTCATTATCAACTACTGGAAGCGAAATTAAGTCGTATCTTTTAAAGAGAGATGCAACCTCTTCTTGATCGTTAAGTGTATTTGTAAATACAAAATCTTCATTCATAATATCTGAAATCAACAAATCATCATCTGAAAGCACAAGTTTTCTAAGTGATACTAAGCCTTCTAGTTTACGCTTTCTATCAAGCACGTAGCAGGTATAGATTGTTTCCTTGTCTATCCCTATTTTCTTAATATGCCTCAGTGCTTCTTTCACAGTCATTTCTTTTTTTAAATCAACATACTCTATTGTCATCAAGCTTCCAGCTGAATCTTCACAGTAGCTTAGAAATTGATTGATAAGTTTTCTCTCTTCCTCAGATGATTCTGCCAGTATTTTTTTCACAATATTAGCTGGCATTTCTTCCAAAATATCAATCATATCATCAAAAAATAAGTCATCTAATATTTCGCTTAGTTTGGTTTCTTGTATTGCTCCTACTATATCTATTCTCTGCTGAGCTGTCAGATTTGAAAAAACATCTGCAGCTTTATCTTTTGATAGAAGGCGAAATAGTATAATACTATTTCTTTTATCTAAATCGTCAAAAACATCTGCAATATCAACTGCTTTTTCTTTTTCAATCTCTTTTTTTAACATCACATACTCTTTATTGTCTAAAAACTCTTTAATGTCTAAGTACATTTTTTCACCTCGTTTTAACATGCCCAATAGTTTTTCTAAAAGTTTATTAAATCTTTTCTCATATTTACATTCAATATAAGACCAATAGCAATCATATTAGAGAGCATAAAAGTACCACCATAACTCACAAAAGGCAGTGGTTTACCTGTAACTGGCATTAATCCAATTGTCATCGCAATATTACCAAAAATATGAAAAGCTAGCATAAAAGTTAACCCAATAACTAAGTAAGCTCCAAAATCATCTTTTGCCTCTCTGGCTATCTTTATACATTTCAGAAGAATAAATATGAACATAATAATTAAGAACATAACACCAATAAATCCTAACTCCTCTGCAATTACTGAAAAAATAAAGTCTGTCTGTCTTTCAGGTAGAAACCCAAATTGAGTTTGAATTCCTTCGTACAGTCCTTTGCCTGTTATCATACCTGATCCGATGGCAAGTTTAGACTGTAATATTTGGTATCCTGCGCCCATCGGATCTGACTCAGGATTTAGAAATACTCTTATCCTAGTTTTTTGATAACCTTCTAAAAACCTCCATACTATAGGCATGCTCAATAACCCCGTAATGCCCGCAATAAAGATATGCTTATACCTAAGACCAGCTGCAAATAGTATTCCAAAAGTAAAAAAAACAAATGTTAGAGACGTTCCTAAATCAGGTTGTACTAAAACAAGCCCTACAGGCAAGCTCACATAAGCAACTACTTTAAGTAATGTTGTTATTTTATGTATACTTTCTTTATTATCGGCTACGATTTTTGCTATAGAGATAGCTATCCCTATTTTTGCAAATTCCGACGGTTGAAATCCGAAACCAGCTATACTAATCCATCTATTAGCTCCCCACTGATCTCTTCCTATTCCAAACAAAAGAACAGCTATTAACATTGCATTGCTTAAAACGTATATAGGAATATGAAGCCTAGCAAATGTCTTATAATCAAACAATAATATTAATGAAATGGCAGCTAGTCCCATAAAAATTGAAATGCTTTGAGTTCTAATAAGTCTTTCATTGCCAGCACTTAAACTGCTTGTTGCACTTGAAATCATAATAATCCCAAAAACGCAGACAATCAATACTGCAATTAGTAATGTATAGTCTATTTTCTTAATCAATCTATTCACAATTTTCATTCAGGTCACCTCAAAATATATCTCATAGAAAAAACTAGTCGCCAGATAGCTTTTGTTAATTCTCTCAGTTCTAGTGTACTCTAATTCAAGAAGCTATGCAACAATTTATTTGATTTACTCACTCATACTGCAAGTCAGACTTTAATTATACTTTTATCCTAACGAATGCATGTAAAAAACGAAGCGTTTAATCGTATGCTCCGTTTTTTGTGCTTAAAACTATCTTCCACTCATATTTCTTTGTGCTTGCTCAACTAATCTTTTTGTAATCGTTCCGCCAACATACCCGTTCTGTCTCGCTGTTAAATTTCCTTTATCCATTTGATTATAGTTGGACAGTCCAAGCTCATTAGCTATTTCTAATTTCATTTGATTTAATGCTTTACGTGCTTCTGGAACTACGATATTGTTTCTACCTGCTCCACCTGAACCCTCTGTCGTATTAGGCGTTCTATTCGTGAACTACCACCGAGACAAGCAGCGGTGGCTTCTTTGTAAGAAGTTTGGCATT
>JAJOKQ010000065.1 GCA_021129785.1 Clostridiales bacterium
ACATTAAAAGTCAAGGGTAGGCTTACATCCACCAGCCTAAAGGCGTGCTGGTTTTCCGCCCAACTCTATAAAAGAAAATATACGCGATTATGGCATGTACATCGCTCTCGCAGTAATTATTTTAATATTTAACTATTTAACACAAGGGTTATTTCTAACGCCAAGAGTCATATCTGATCTTTTTAATATGACGGGGTATATTGCGGTCTTGGCAGTGGGAATGACTTTAATCATTGTAATTAGGCATATTGATTTGTCTGTAGGGTTTATTGCAGGGTTTTTGGGTGCATTAGCAGCAATATTGTCTTCAAGGTTTGGTTTGCCTATATGCATAATAATTCCTGTGGTGATGTTTGTTGGTGCAATAATAGGTATGGGCAACGGATTTATTGTTGCAAATCTGGGTGTTCCAGCATTTGTAGTTACACTAGCTGGCATGTTAGTATTTAGAGGTGCTTTAATACGAATTACCAAAAGTCAAACGATTTTTACTGGAAACGATGCATTCAATGCAATTGGAAATGGGTATATACCTGACATTGCGAATATAGATGGGCTTCATCTATTAACAATTCTATTTGGTATTATAGGCATAGTTTTATTTACCTACTTTGAAGCAAGGAATAGACAGAAACAACTTGATTACAATTTAAAGGTTTCCACGATGCCATTGTTCATAGCCAAAATTTTGTTTGTGTCAACAGTAATAATGTACTTTGTTTGGAAGTTAGCGAGTTTTAGGGGATTATCTTGGACAGTTCTAATTGTTGCAATAGTTGTGGGGATCTATCATTTCATTACGAAACACACAACTTTAGGGCGCCATATCTACGCGGTGGGTGGAAATCCAGAGGCAGCTGAGTTAAGTGGAATAAGTGTTAAATTTACAACACATGTAGTTTTTGCTTCTATGACAATGCTAGCAGCTTTATCAGGCATTTTGTTTACAGCTAGACTTCAATCAGCATCACCTACGGCAGGAACTTTGTTTGAGTTAGATGCAATTGCAGCAGCCTATGTAGGGGGGGTATCAGCAGCAGGAGGGGTGGGTAAAGTTACAGGCTCTATCATTGGTGCATTAGTAATGGCATCGCTTACTAAAGGCATGGATTTAATGGTTGTAGGTGTATCATACCAATATATGATTAAGGGGCTCATACTAGTTGCAGCAGTCGTGTTTGATGTTAGAACAAGGAATATGAAGTCAAAGATAATATAGAGTTTATAACGACTTGGGCAGAAAATCTGCCCTCTCGTGGGGTAGGATGAATGCTTGATGAAGTGGAAACTAGTGAGAGAAGCTAAAGTTCCACTTCATTTTTTATGCAATTTAAATTGAACACACACTGCAATCTTTGCAACTTTGTATTTTTTTTTATAATAAAAAGGAAAATGAGATAATACGGCGAATAAGTAAAGGTAATTTAAATGAGAACGGAGGGAAAATATGTTAAAGACTATTAATAGAAAAATAATTATAGTGTTAGTTTTTTTAATGATTCCATTTGCACTCAACCTAGCTGTATTAGTAAATACTTTACAAGGATTTGAGGACGATGGAGTAGCAATTAATCTAGCAGGAAGCCAAAGAATGAGAACTATGCTACTAGGAATGTATGCTTTAGACTATCTAAAAATAGAGGGAAATGGTGGGGATGAAAAGCAAACCAGAGAAATTCTAGAGCAAGAAATAAAAAAATACAAAAAAATAATGCAAGGTCTTATACAAGGGGATGTTGATCTAGGATTAGGTAAGAATACTAATACAGATATTGTTGAAGCATTAATAAAAGCCGAATACAATCTTATGGCTTACGTTAAGCCAATTGAAGATATGTTAGAAGGGAATGTTACCGTGGGGGTACGAGAGCACGTTCTTAATAATGCAATCCCTTTAAGAAACGAGATACATCAAATTGTCGGTATGTACCAAAATGCTTATGATGATAAAATAGTAAGATTAAAAGTTATTCAATTTTCGATGTTAGGATTTGGAATTTTAATATTTGTCGTTAGTATTATACTTGCAAATAAATTAATAAGTAAACCAATAAATGATTTGTTGATGAAAATGAATGAATTCGCTACAGGTGGCGGTGATCTGACACAAAGAGTTAGTATTAAGACAGGGGATGAGCTAGAAGCTTTAGGATATGCTTTTAACAAATTTGTAGAACTTATACAAAAGATAATTGCACAATTGAAGGAGGACATAGTTTTAATTTCTGATGTAACGGGTAAAATACAAAATGAAACAGAGAGTTCAAATGAAATATTAAAAAACATAGCAAATCAGGTTAATCAAGTCTCTGACGTAGCACAAGCAAATGCGGGAGTAGCAGAAGAGGTTAATGCAAGTGTAGTTGAGCTAGAAGAGAGTTCAATAGGGATACTTGAGAGAGTTGAAGATATGGCTAAAAAAAGTTTTGAAGTAGAAACTAATACTGAGAGTGGTAATGTATATATAGATGAAGTTAGAGAAGCCACTAACTTAGTTTTGGAATCTAGTAGAAGCACTCTTACGATTATACGAGAATTAAATAGATCTAGTGAAAAAATAAGTAATGTTGTAAACCTGATAGAAGGAATAGCAGAGCAAACAAACCTTTTGGCACTTAATGCTTCAATAGAAGCAGCAAGAGCTGGAGAACATGGGAAAGGATTTAAGGTTGTAGCAGAAGAGGTACGTAAGCTGGCGGAAGAATCAAAGAATGCTGTACATTCTATTATTGAGTCAACTAAACAAATTCAAAGTTGTTCAATCAATGCATTCAATGCTATTGAAGATGGGAACGCCAAATCAGCCAATTCAGTTAAGAAAGTAATAGAGACTAAGCAGAAATTTGACGAGATTTTAAAGCTGTCTCATGAAATAAAAGAAATATCTCAGCAGTCGGCTAGTTTTACGGCGGCACAAAGAAATATCACTGGAGAAATTACGCTGGCAATTGATCAAGTAACAGAGGCTTCTGTTGAAAATGCGACAGCAGTTGACGGTATTAACGAAAATATAGAATCGCAGGTTGTTAGTCACACAACTATAACAGAGAGTATCGGGAAACTAAATGAAATGATGTACCAGCTAAAAGACTTGTCAGATAGATTTAAGGTCTAAAAGTAGTTTTAAAAAACAGAAAGCTAATTAATACTATTAGCTTTCTGTTTCAAAAGTTTAGAGAAAATCTACCCTAAGAACATTTTAATATCTTCGTCTACACTTCTAATACCTGCAATACCAAATGTTTCAACCAATACATTTGCTACATTGGGTGATAAGAAGCCAGGCAAGCTTGGGCCTAGATGAATATCTTTAACGCCTAGGTAGAGTAAAGCTAGCAACACGATTACCGCTTTTTGCTCATACCACGCAATATTATATGCTATAGGCAATTCATTAATATCTTCTAGTGCAAATATTTCTTTTAATTTAAGTGCAATTACAGCTAGAGAGTATGAATCGTTACATTGCCCAGCATCTAGCAATCTTGGAATACCACCAATATCACCTAAGTCAAGTTTGTTGTACCTAAATTTTGCACAACCTGCAGTTAATATTACAGTGTCTTTTGGCAATTTATCAGCAAACTCTGTATAATAATCTCTTGACTTCATTCTTCCGTCGCAACCTGCCATTACAAAGAATTTCTTAATAGCTCCTGTTTTAACAGCATCAACTACTTTATCAGCCAAAGCAAATACCTGTGCGTGTGCAAATCCACCAACAATCTTTCCAGTTTCAATTTCTGTAGGAGCTGGAAGAGTTTTAGCAAGTTCAATTATTTCTGTAAAGTCTTTCTTGCCATCTACAGCTACAATATGTTTGCAACCTGGGAAGCCAGATGCGCCAGATGTAAATATTCTATTAACTACTTCGCCTTTTGGTGGAACTATACAGTTTGTTGTAAATAGTATTGGTCCATTAAAGCTTGCAAATTCTTTTTTCTGTGCCCACCAAGCATTTCCGTAGTTACCAATGAAATTATCATATTTTTTGAATGCAGGATAATAATGTGCTGGCAGCATTTCACTATGTGTATATACGTCAACTCCAGTACCTTGTGTTTGTTCCATTAATTGTTCTAAGTCTTTTAAATCGTGACCTGAGATTAATATAGCAGGTTTGTTACTCACACCGATATTAACTTCAGTAATTTCTGGGTTTCCGTACTTAGTTGTATTTGCTTTATCAAGTATTGCCATAGCTTCTACACCAAACTGACCAGTTTCTAATGTTAATGCAACTAGTTCATCTGCACCTAATGAATCATCCAATAATGCGCTAAGGGCTTTATGAACGAAATCGTAAATTTTAGTATCTTCAAAGCCTAAGTTAAAAGCATGATGAGTATAGGCTGATAGACCTTTAACGCCATAAATAATAAGTTCTCTTAATGACCTTATATCCTCATTTTCTGTAGCTAACACACTAACTTCATTAGATTCACTTTTAGCTTTAAATTCTTCACTTGTTGATGCGGTCCAAGTTAAAATATCAGATGATAAATCAAGCTTAATATTCTTGTTTACTAAAGTTCTTTTGATAGAGTCTCTTATTGCTAAAGCTTCTGTAATCACTTCTATAAATCTATTGTTATCAAAGTTAGCATTTGTAATGGTCATAAATAGACCATGTATTACAAATAAATCAGCCTCTCGTATTTCTATTCCTTCTTCTTTTGCTTGAACAACTAAAGATGAAATACCTTTTAAAGAATAAATCAATAAATCTTGCAAATTTGCTGTTTCAGGTTGTTTTCCGCACACCCCTACTTTCGTACATCCTGTACCTCGCGCGGTTTCTTGACATTGAAAACAAAACATATTTTCCATAATATTTCCTCCTATAATAATTATTTTTTAAAATTTTTTGGACCAAGTGCTTTTACTACAAACAGCCTTTAGTTTTGTAATTACGCTATTACCTCTCCATTTGGAGCTAGAGTAATAATACTCCAAGGGATCATTTTAACACTATTAATAAGTGCTTGCTTTACTGCATTTTCAATACCGCCACAGCAAGGCACAGACATTCTTAAAACGTCAACACTTTTAATATTATTGTTTTTAATGATTTCAGTTAATTTTTCTGAGTAATCTCCATCATCTAACTTAGGACAACCTATTATTGTTATTTTATTTTGCATGTAATCTCTGTGTACATTTGCATTTGCAAATGCAGTACAGTCTGCAGCGATTAAAAGTTTGGCGTTATCAAAGTATGGAGCATTTGTTGGAACAAGCTTAATTTGACATGGCCATTGTCTTAATTCAGAAATTGGTTGGTCATATTGAGTTGCACTAACTTGCTTAATCTCCTTAACCATTTTTTTGTCTCTTACGAGCTCTTTCGCATTACTAGAGGGGCAACCACATCCTAATGTGTCATTTTTCTTTTCACTCATTTTCACTTCATCCCTTTCATTTTTTGATTCGTGTAAGTCATTATTTTCATTTCTTTCACTTTCGAATTCACTCACATCCTTTTCAATAACTTTTAGTGCATTTGTAGGACAAGATGGTAAACATAGACCTAATCCATCACAGTATGAGTCTGAGACTAATGTTGCTTTCCCATCTATAAGTTTCAACGCACCTTGATGACATGCATTAATACATAAACTACATCCTACACATTTATCTTGATCAATTGTAATTATATTTCTTTTCATACTATAACCAACCTCCTCATTCATTGACTTTCTAAATACAGTGTAATATAATCAGAAATACAATTCGGTTGCATATGCAACAAAAGAGGTGAAAATGTGAAAAAAATTTTTAACTTAAATTCACCAATATTTGCTGATATGAGTGAAAATGATATTACATCTGTGCTAAACTGTCTAAACGCTACGGAAAAAAAGCATCTAAAACGAAGGTATATATGGCATGCAGGGGACTCGCCAGATTATATTGGTTTAGTAGTTGCGGGGCAAATTAACATTATTAAAGAAGATTATGTTGGCAACAGAACAGTTATTGCCAATATAATGCCGTCTCATATATTTGGTGAATCATATTCCATAGCGGGTTCAAATGTATATCCAGTTTCGGCTATAGCAGCTACGGATAGTGTTGTACTGTTACTAAACTTCAAAAAACTAATATCAACCTGTAAGAATGCATGTGTTTATCATAATAAACTGGTTGAAAACATGTTAAAGCTTATTGCTAAAAAAAATGTATTATTAAACAATAGGTTAGACTGCATTACTAAAAAAACCACAAGGCAAAAACTCGCTTTCTATCTTATTAATGAAGTACAATACAAAAACACAAGAGAAATTACAATCCCATTTAACAGAGAGGAATTAGCAGATTACCTAGGTGTTAATCGTAGTGCTTTATCTAGAGAGCTTACATCCCTTAACAATGATGGAATCCTATCTTTTAACAAGAATATATTTCAATTAATGGACATTAATAAGTTACACGATATCATCAATGGTGAATAATACTATACCCATATCTATATCTATATGAAAGACTCAGTGAATTCATGTAAATCTCAAAAATATTGGTGAATTTATTTTTTGTGTAGTATATAATACTATTGAGCGACAAGTATAAATGAAGTATTTTTTTTGGAGGTTGATATAATGCAAGTTATTAGAGTGGTATGGGATGTGTTTCAAAACCAGATTTTAGGGATGGATTGGTTAAAAGAAATTGTAAAAAATACTTTGTACACATTAGGAGTAGATCTTTCTACAAGAATTGGACTAAGCATACATTTTTTTATTTATGCTACAGCTAAAATTATGATATTGCTGTCAGTATTAATACTTTTAATATCATATGTTCAAAGCTATTTTCCACCAGATAGAACGAAGATGATTCTAGGTAAATATAAAGGGGTAAAAGCAAATATTATGGGCGCATTACTAGGAACAGTGACTCCATTTTGTAGTTGTTCTTCAATTCCTTTATTCATTGGGTTTATAAATGCAGGTCTGCCTATTGGAATAACTTTTTCCTTTTTAATATCGTCACCACTAGTTGATTTGGGTGCTCTTGTCCTATTAATGAGCGTTTTCGGTCCTGGAATTGCTATAGCATATGTAATAGTTGGCTTGCTGCTTGCAGTAATTGGTGGTGTGATAATAGAAAAAATGGATCTTTCAGATCAAATAGAAGTAGTTAAAAAAACGTGCTGTAGCGGGTCTGATAGCACATTAGATTTTACTGAAAAAGAAAGATTTAATTATGCAAAAGAGCAAGTTTTAGTGACGGTAAACAAAGTATGGATTTATGTAATTGCAGGAGTAGGAATTGGAGCAATAATTCATAACTGGATTCCACAAAATCTAATTGAGAGTATACTAGGAACAGGAAATGTTTTTTCAGTAATAATTGCAACAGTTGTTGGAATTCCAATGTATGCAGACATATTTGGTTCAATAGCAATTGCAGAAGCTTTATATACAAAAGGTGTAGGAATAGGCACTTTGCTTTCTTTTATGATGGCAGTTACAGCTTTATCAGTACCTTCAATCATAATGCTTAAAAGAGTTGTAAAACAAAAGCTTTTGTTTATTTTTGTTGGAATTGTAGCTGGTGGGATTGTAATTATTGGATACGTTTTCAATGCTTTAGGATTTTTGTTTGTGTAAAAAAATCAGTATTTTATAGGAGGACAAAATGAAATTAATATCATGGAACGTAAACGGATTAAGAGCAAATGTAAAGAAAGGTTTTATGGAATATTTTAAAGCAGTAGATGCTGACATGTTTTGCATACAGGAAACGAAATTACAAGAAGGGCAAATTGAATTAGATTTAGAGGGCTATCATCAATTTTGGAATTACGCAGTAAAAAAAGGCTACTCAGGAACAGCTATTTTCTCTAAAGTAGAACCAATTTCAGTTCAATATGGAATGAATATAGAAGAGCATGACCAAGAAGGACGAGTTATTACATTAGAGTTTGAAAAATTCTATTTGGTAAATGTTTATACGCCAAATTCAAAGAGAGAATTATTAAGATTAGATTATAGAATGAAATGGGAAGATGATTTTAGGGCATACTTAGAGAATCTCGATCGTATAAAACCAGTTATACTATGTGGAGATTTGAATGTAGCACATAAGGAAATAGATCTAAAAAATCCTAAAACAAATCGCAAAAATGCAGGCTTCACAGATGAAGAGAGAAATAAAATGACAGAGTTGTTAGATGCTAATTTTACGGACAGTTTTAGATACTTCTATCCAGAAAAAGAAGATGCGTACTCATGGTGGTCATATATGCGACAAGCGAGAGATAGGAATGTAGGATGGAGAATTGACTATTTCGTTGTATCTAAAAGAATTGCAAGTGAAATGAAAGATGCAAGTATTCAACCTGAAATTTTGGGAAGTGATCATTGTCCAGTAGTGTTAGAAATATTTTAAACATTGTCTAATTATGGTAGAGAAGTAACCAAAAGATTAGGAAGTGGTTTCTGTGAAGAAGATACGTTTAAGTATTATAGCTCTTACAATTATTTTTCTATATCTTATCATCTATGTTACAACAATAGATAATGAGATTAAAACGGATGCAGAAATACAAATAATAGCAACTAATAATTATGTTGGCGAAGTTATGACTGCAGAAAAAACAATTGACACAACTTTTGTGGATAATAAATTAGGAGATAAAGAAGCAAACAAAGCTTTCTTTGAGAATGAAGAAAAAATTAAAGATATAATTGCAACGATACAAAACGAAAAAAAGAAGGCGACCAATGAGCAAGAAAAGGTAAACAGAAAAAATAATGAGAAAAAGCAAGAAGAGATTAAAACGGTAAAGAGAGATAATGCACTAAAAAACGCACCCCTACTCAATGATTTGAAGGGACAACTTACAACACATATTTTAAATTTTGGTCATGTCAACTCGCCAAAAGGTGTTGCATTTAATTTGGCAGCTACCGAAATATGGGTAACTTCACTTATGAATAGCAGAAGCGGAGTAAGTGTATTTAGCGTTGTTAGCGGAGATAGACTAAAAGATATTTCACTTGATGGATATGGAGGCGTAGAAGTAATTTTTTCAGAAGATGGTCAATATGCGTACGTAAGCCAGATGGAAACAGGAAAAGTATTTGAGATTGATGCTAATATAAAAGAAGTAGTTAGAGTTTTTAATACAGGAAGTGTATGGACAAAAGTAATGGACATTTCTGCAGACGGGAAAACACTTTTTACCTCTAATTGGTCAGGTGATGATGTCTCTGAAATAGACCTAGAAACAGGTGAACTAAGAAGAAAAATTCCGGTAGTTAGAACACCACGAGGCATATATGCAACAGAAGATGGAAAAACACTTTACATTGCTGGTTTTGAAAAAGGCGAGATTCAAAAAATTGATTTGCTGACTGGTGAAAAAACAGTGATTTTTAAAAGTGGAAGAGCAATGAGGCATATAGTGGCAGACGAAGAGCGTGGCGTGCTTTTTATCTCTGATATGGGTAAAAGAGTAATCTTTAAAGTAAATATGGAAACAGATGAGGTTACAGTGTTTGCAAAGACTGATGCAAACCCGAATACAATTGCTTTGACTCCTGATAAAAAAGTATTAATTGTGTCATGTAGAGGAAGGAACAATCCAATAAGCTATTATCGTCCTGGTCCTGAATGGGGATCTATATTACTTTTTGATACTCAAACTGGAAAAATGCTAGATGCAATAGTTGCAGGAAATCAGCCTACCGCTCTAGATATATCTTCTGATGGCAGCTTGTTGGTTTTTTCAGATTTTTTAGATGCAAGACTTAAGCTTTATAAAATACCTTCATACGATGTTCTCCTTGATGGTGAAGGCGGTAGAAGTAATTATTACAAAGCTGATTTGAGAAAAAAGACAAATTAGTGTGCAAAACGACCACTGATTTTAAGCTAGCTAAAAGAATCAAACCAAAAGTTAACAAAATGCAAAAAAAATTGTTGCATTAGTTATAGACGGATGATATAATTGAGAACGAGTAAAAATAATTGAGTGGAGGTTTAAAATGGCAGAGTTTAAATTTGAAATTACAAGTAATTTAGGAGTTTTATCTGAATCAGCAAAAGGATGGACCAAAGAATTTAACATGGTTAGCTGGAATGAAAGACCACCAAAATATGACTTGCGTGAATGGGATCCAGATCATGAAAAAATGACTAAAGGTGTAACGCTAACTAAAGAAGATGTAATAAAACTAAAAGAGATATTGAATAAGCTAGATTTGTAGAATAGTTAAAAAATCAAAAAATGAAATACTTTCTTTGTAAAATGAGAAGGTATTTTTTTTAGTAAGTGGAATTAGTAATACTAGTAACGTAAAATCAAAGGAGCGTGAAGTATTTTGAACAAAATTTATGAAAATAGGGAAATGATGAAATCGAATTTTCACTTGAAGAAAGATATTGAAACTGACCAATCAAAAAAAATGCCTCAACCACCACTACAAAAACCATTTGATGAAAACGCTGAAAGAATTAAACTGCCAGAATTTGGTGAAGAGATTATCTTAGATAATAGTTTGCTAAACTGTCTTAAAAAAAGAAGAAGTCATAGAAAATTTAAAGACGAAAGTTTATCGTTAGAAGAATTATCTTTTTTGCTGTGGTCAACTCAAGGAATAGACGAGATACGAGGGGATAATTATGCGTCCATTAGACCAGTTCCGTCTGCTGGTGCGCGACATCCGTTTGAAACTTATTTATTGATAAACAAGGTTGACGGATTGAATATGGGGATATATAGATACCTTCCACTTACTCATGAGTTATTGTTTTTATTCAATGAAGAAGAAATGGTAGATAAAGTCGAAAAAATTACTTTCAGGCAAAAATTCGTCGCTACTGCACCAGTGCTTTTTATTTGGTCTTGCATTCCGTATAGAGGTGAATGGAGATACAGTATTGCATCACATAAAGCAATGCTGCTAGATGCAGGGCATATTTGTCAGAATTTATACCTTGCATCTGAAGCAATAGGGTGTGGGACTTGTGCAATAGCAGCTTATAATCAAGAAGAAGCAGATGCACTTGTGGAAATAGACGGGCAAGAGGAGTTTGTTGTATACATGTCGCCAGTTGGAAAAATTGAGCAATGAGTTGGTGATGGCGTAACAGAATTGTTGTGCCGACACGATGAGAATTAATTTTTAATTCTGCTGAATCGAGACAAGTCCCTGTCCCCTCGTCTTTGTCTGCATTAAGGAAAACAGTATTGGTGGGGGAGATATTAAATTGATGGGAGCGTGTGGATTTTTTCTTGGCGTTGGTGGTGGGGTAGTTGGGAGTGTTTTAGGATTATTGATTCGTTAGGGGAGAACATGGTATATTATAAAATTAAGAATATTCGCGGAATTAATAGTTTTACGCTGGCTCCGTATATTACTACGGGTTCGTTATATATTTTTTTGCTAGTGCATGGACGTTATTGACTTAATTATCAGTCAGGAGACTATTATAATGAGAATTAATAATGTTTACGAAAGAGGGATAGTGTGATGAATTTATTTTTAGGAAAGTTTGGTACGAAGTATCCTGAACAGATCGAAGGGAAATACTATGCAGCTGGAGACGAAGGTAGCAGTTACTATGGTGGAGTTAAACCTGGAGACTATATTTTCCCTTCGCATGATGGAAAGATTATAGGGCTCTGGAAAGCAAAAGAATACATAAAAATGAAAAAAACAGTACATTCAAAAGATGATGGTGTTTTGCTATTTGACGAGATTAAGACTTATGAAGAAGTGAGTGTTACTAATGATTTTACAAGAATACAAGCATTTTATTCAAATCTAGATTTAGTAAATAAGGTGACAAAGTCAGTTAAAGGGCTAGGTTTTATACCAATTCAAACATCTACAAATTGCCCTCATACTGAAGACATTGACTTTAAATCAAGCGTTATCAATCTATATGTCTTTCTTGAAGAGGTTGAATGTGAATATAGTGAAGGAGATATTAGAGTTAAATAAACAACATTGAAGAAATGAGAATATTGAAGATCGAAAAATACCAAGACGGACAGTTTTTAACATACACTGCTTTTAACGGACTTTATTAAACGAAAAATGAAGAAGGAGGCAAATATTCTATTAGGGAATTGAATGACTATGCGCTAAAAGACAATGCTAGCAAGAAACGAAAATTTTTAATTATTTTGATAGAAGAACTTGAGAAAAATGGCTATATGAAAGTTGCAAATTCAATAGCTAGTATGACAATTTATTAGTAGGTAGAAAAAAATCAGCCTCAGTTGGATCAGAACCTGGTACTGACAAGGGAAATGAGCCTGATATTGATGAAATAGAAACGGATGAGCAGTATTTATCATATGCTACCTTACTACACTTCAATCCGAATCTTATATTATACGGACCACCTGGAACAGGGAAGACATATGTAACACAGAAGATTATTGAGCATTTTGAGAGGAAATATTTTAAAGATGCGAGTAACTACCAGCGAGTAGAAGAAGATAGAGTTAAGAACATCACATTCCATCAGTCTTACTCATACGAAGAGTTTATTGAAGGCATTAGACCATTTCTTAATGATGACGAATCTAGAAAAGTTGGATATAGATTGGAAAACGGATTATTCAAAGAACTTTGCATAAATGCAGAAAAAGAGTTCATTAAAAATTTGAGTAACCAATCGTACGTTGATATGATTCACGCTGACAGTTCTATATGGAAAGTATCTTTGGGAGAACGAAAATCAGATGAGATATACGATGAATGTATTGAAGGAAACGATATTGCAATTGGGTGGCTTAGTAAGCAAGATTTAAGTGAGTCAACCTATGATGATATTTTGGAAATGCTAGGTGAAGGGACTAGTGGTGGAAGTCCTACGCAGAGTGCGAGCGTGTTAAACATACTGGTAAACGAAATGTCAACTGGTGATATTGTAATGATATATGATCGCCCACAGACAGTAAGAATGATTGGAGTTGTAGAATCTGACTACCGATACGATACAAAATATTCTTACAGGCACCGTAGAAGTATTAAGTGGTTTAAGGATCTTACGTATCCAATTAATATTTATAAATACAACAAAAACGTGAGGTTAACTTTGAAGGCGATATATAAACTTTCGCGCTTAAATGTATCTGACGTGGTTGATATAGTAGTTAAAAACAGAAAGACTGAGCAAAGATTAGAAGACAAACAGCAGATTAAGCCATATTACCTAGTAATAGATGAAATAAACAGAGGGAATATAGCTAAAATATTTGGTGAATTAATTACACTTATAGAGCAAGATAAAAGAGGTAGAGTAAAAAGTCTTTTGCCATATTCAAAAAAATATTTTTCAATACCAAGTAATTTATTTGTCATTGGAACAATGAATACAGCTGACAGGTCTATTGCTGCGATAGATACCGCATTAAGAAGGAGATTCACATTTGTAGAGATAGAACCTGACTCAAAAATTATAACGCAAGCAGGCAATTCTATCGTCAATGACAATATAGATTTGGCAAAGTTGTTAGATGCACTTAATAAAAAAATCATGGAGAAATACGACCGTGACCATCGAATTGGACATGCATATTTTATGGAAATAGACTCTTTAAAGAACCTATACCAAACATGGTATTATAAGCTATTACCACTACTTGGTGAGTACTTTTATAACGATATTGATTCAATAACAGCGGTTGTTGGGAAAGCTTTTTATGGCGAGCATGGAAATGTAAAGCAATTAAGTTTGAAGAAAAAAGATAGTGGCAAATCGGAATTCGAGGAAAAACTAATAGAAATATACAAGGTTAGAGAAAATGGATAATGCAAGAGTAATTAAAGTGTTTGAAGATCGCCAGAAGAAGCTACATTTATCAGAAGAAGAGAAAAAAGATATTATTCAAATGAAAACTCTAATAGGCGAGAATAACTTAATACTATAAGCTGATGGAAAATTATTAGTGAGACATTATGCGGGTTTATTCAAATCAACAAAACAAGGTTGTTGATTTATCCTAAAATAGCTAGTAGAGCCAGTGAAGAAAAAGAATATGACAGAGCATTTGAAGTTCTCATTAAATTGCTTTCATATTTTGGATTTTCAAGTATTAAGAAGACCCCATTAGCACAAGCAGTTGGAAAGTATGATGGAGATTTGCTAGAACTGTTTATTGGAGTGTTTGCGGAGGAAAGATTATTTCAACTTAAGCTAGATATTAATGGTGGATATAATAATCAACTAGAAAATCAGAGTTTTATAAAAGGCAAAATCGATTTTACTTAGACTTTCAAAAAGAATAGTTTCCGTAAACATCTCCACTACGTCAGGTATGGTCAATTCAGCGAGAACATTTTACTAAATCAAATATTAAAATCTGTTGCAAGCAATTTAATATCGAGAACTCAAACAAAAACAAACAAGATTAAACTTAAACAAGTATTGCTCTGGCTAGAAGATGTAGAGTTAGTTAAACTAAGTAATGACATGTGGGGTCGAGTTCAATTTACAAGGCAGAATTTTAAATACGAGCCTGTATTTAACCTAGCAAAACTGTTTTATTATAATTCTAGTCCAAGCATAAACACGGGAGATGAGTATACTTTTAGCTTTTTGGTTCCAGTTAACAAGTTGTTTGAAAAATATTTATATGAACTTATTAAAAATAATATTAGCGATGAGCTTGAAGTAGGATACCAAGGACCAGTGAAGTATTTAGCTACTAACAAAAAATATATGCAGCTGAAACCTGATATTACATTATACAGCGAAAGTGGTACCCAGTGCATAATAGATGCGAAATATAAAGAAGTAATCAATGAGGAAGGAAAATTGCGATTGATACAAGCAGATGTATATCAAATGCTAGCATATAGCGTTAGATATGAATGCAACAACATATTTTTGATTTATCCAGAATTTATAAATGAGCAAGGGAAAAATATGATAGTAGAAGAATTTAGTATAACGAATTATAAAAATACTGTAGTAATTAAAGTGATAAAAGTTGACTTAGGATTAAAACCAGATGAATTAGCAACTAGGTTAGTAGAAGTTCTGATTAGGGGATTAGATACAAAAAAACTATTAGCAGGCGGTGTGAGAAGATGATTAAAAAGAATCAAAACCACTTTAGAGGTTGCTTAATTGGCGGTGCAATTGGTGATGCACTTGGTTGTCCAGTAGAATTTTTAAAAATCGCAGAAATCAAAAATAAATTTGGCAGTGAAGGGATTACTGATTTAGTATGTGCAGCAAACAAGAAGGCTGAAATTACTGATGATACTCAAATGACATTGTTTACAGCAGAAGGATTGCTAAGAGCAAATACACGCATGAACTCAAGAGGAATCTGTTGTCCATCTAATGTAGTTTATTATGCATACAAAAGATGGATTATTACTCAAGGATATAAAATTAAAAATAATGAAGAAATGATAAATTCGGGATGGCTTATAACTGTGAAAGAATTACATAAAAGAAGAGGACCAGGAAATACTTGTTTATCAGCACTTCTAAGTGAAGAAATGGGAACAGTAAATAAAGCTATTAATGATAGTAAGGGTTGTGGTGCAGTTATGAGATCTGCTCCAGTAGGGTTATATGTAATTAAACCTAGAGTATTTCAAATAGCAGTTGAAATTGGAGCGTTAACACATGGGCACCCATCAGGATACTTGTCTGCTGGAGCATTTGCTCAACTAATAGCAGAAATTATTGAAGGAAACGAATTAAAGATTGCGGTTGACAAAATGCTTAAGATTCTCAAGCAAAAAGATAATCACGAAGAGTGTACTAAAAAAATCCAACTCGCGTTAAATATGTTAGATAGAAATATTCCATCGTCTCAGGCAATACCAATGATAGGTGAAGGATGGGTAGGAGAAGAAGCCTTGGCTATTGCCATATACTGCTCACTGAAAAACAAAAATGACTTTAAAAAAGCATTGACTGAGTCGGTAAATCATAGTGGAGATAGTGATAGCACAGGAGCAATTACTGGTAATATTCTAGGTGCTTACTTGGGAGTTAATAAGATTCCATCAGACTGGATAGATAAAGTGGAATTGATTGATGAAATTAAGCAGATAGCAGATGATTTATTAAGCGTCTTTAAAGAAGGAGACGTATGGAATAAGCGATATCCTGGTGGATAGAATAATAGATTTTGGGGGGACATATTCAACTTTTTTCATGAATAGTGGGACAGGGGACGGCAGACTGCGTAAAAAGCATAAAAGAAATATCCTCAAATCTATTAGAGTCGTTTCGCACACGCAT
>JAJOKQ010000158.1 GCA_021129785.1 Clostridiales bacterium
AGCAATAATCTTTGCCATGTATGCACAAAGCAAAGTGAAATCTACTTTTGCAAAGTTCTTGAAAGTAAAAACGCAAAAAGGATATACTGGATACCAAGTCGCAAGAACTATTTTAAATAACAATAGATTAGATAATATTAAAATAGAAATTACACCTGGCAAAATGTCCGACCATTATGACCCAAGGAGTAGAGTTCTTAGACTATCAAACGATGTATATCATGGCTCATCTATAGCGGCTGTAAGTGTAGCTGCACATGAGGTAGGGCATGCTGTTCAACATTCTGTTGGTTACGCACCACTTGGAATACGAAACGCTATATTTCCTGTAGCTAAATTTGGATCATCATTTGCAATGTTCTTTGTATTAGGTGGGTTCATATTACAAGCCGTAAACTTAATTGATATTGGGATATACTTGTATATGGCAGCTGTGATTTTTCAAGTTGTAACTCTACCTGTTGAGTTTAATGCAAGCACTAGAGCAATGGACATGTTAGAGGCTAACGGATTTATCGTGAAAGCAGAATACTCAAAAGCGAAACAAGTATTAAATGCAGCAGCTTTGACTTATGTAGCAGCAATGGCAACTTCTTTAGCGCAATTGTTTAGGCTAATTGCATTAAGAAATAGAAGGGCTTAGTAATGAACGCGAGAGAAGGAGCACTTCGAGTCTTATTTGATATTGAAGCTAATAAAGCATATTCAAATATAGCTCTTAAAAAAGAATTAAAGCAAAATGAATTTTCACAACTAGATAGAGCATTCATTTCAGAATTAGTATTTGGGGTTCTGGAAAATAAATTATACCTTGACTATCTAATTAACCAATTTTCTAGTATCAAAACAAGAAGAATGAATACACATACTCTAAACTTACTTAGGCTAGGTGTATATCAAATTTTTCTGCTTGATAAAATCCCAGTTTCTGCGGCTATTAACGAGTCTGTGAATCTGTCTAAAGAATACTGCAAAAAATCATCTGGTTTTATTAATGCAGTTTTAAGAAATATTATAAGGAAAAAGGCTTTTATTGAAATGCCAGATGCTAAAACAGATATAGTTAAATACTTATCTGTAACATATTCGCATCCAGAGTGGATGGTAAAGTTATTTTTAGCAAATTATTCAGAGTCCTTTACGGAAGAACTGTTAAAAGCCAATAATAGCACACCATCTATGTACATGAGAGTAAACACATTGAAAATTAGTGTTGAAGAATGTACAAAGTTTCTTACTAATGGAGGATATACAGTTAAGAGAAATGATTTTGTAGAGGAAGCATTACTGGTGGAGGGAAGTACTAATCTAGATACGCTAGGCTTGCTTGATAAAGGGTATTTGTATATTCAAGATATTGGTTCTATGTTGGTAAGCATATTAACAGAACCAAAGGAAAACGAGATAATAATTGATTTATGTAGTGCTCCAGGCGGTAAAGCAACACATCTTGCACAAATTATGAAGAATAAGGGCAAAATTATAGCTAGAGACATTTATGAGCATCGGCTAGAGTTAATAAGCAAAAATGCTAAAAGGCTTGGAATTGATATCATTGAAGTCGAAGAATATGATGGACTTAAGTTAGACAGTAGTATGATTGAAAAAGCTGATAAAGTCTTAGTAGATGCTCCTTGTTCGGGTTTGGGAATAATTAGAAGAAAACCCGATATAAAATACAATATAAGCAAAAAAAACATTGAAGAACTAACAAAACTACAACAGAAAATTTTATCAAATGCTTCCCAATATGTAAAAAGCGGAGGAGAGTTAATTTATAGTACATGTACTATAAATCCAAGTGAAAATGAATTAATGATTGAACAATTTTTGAAAACAAATAGTAATTTTGATTTAATTAATCTAACTGAGAAATATAAAAAAACACGATTTGATACTAATAAAAAAACGATACAATTGTATCCTAATATTCAAAACAGCGATGGCTTTTTTATAGCTAAAATGAGAAAAGAATAAACAAAGAGATACCAAAATACAGGGGGAATTAGATGAGAAAGAATGAATTAACAACTTTAACAATGGAAGAATTAGAAGAATATTGCATTAATATTGGAGAAAAGAAATTTAGAGCGAAACAAATATTTGAGTGGATACATAGGGGCGTAAAATCAGTTGATGAAATGACAAACCTATCAATTAATTTAAGAAATAAGTTAAAAGAAAATGCTAAAATTACAAACATGGTAATTGAAAGAAAGCTAATTTCAAAAGAAGATGGTACAAGAAAGTACCTGCTGCTTTTAGAAGATGACAATGTAATTGAAGGAGTTGTTATGAAATATAAGCATGGATTAACTGCCTGTATTTCTTCGCAAATTGGATGTGCAATGGGATGCACTTTTTGTGCGTCAACAGTTAACGGTTTGGGTAGAAACATGACTGCTGGTGAAATGGTAAAACAAATTCTACTGATGCAAGAAGATGTGGGAGAAAGAATATCTAATATTGTAATTATGGGTATTGGGGAACCACTTCACAATTTTAAGAATTTGATTTCTTTTTTGAAAATCGTTAATGATGAAAATGGATTAAATATTGGAAATAGACATATTACTATTTCTACTTGTGGACTTGTACCAGAAATAAAAAAGTTGGCTGATTTTAAAATACCTATTAATTTAGCGATATCACTTCATGCAGCTAACGATGATATTAGAAAAACTCTAATTCCAATTGCAAATAAATACTCTAGAGAAGAACTCTTAGCGAGCTGCAGGTACTATTTAGAAATGACTAATAGAAGAATTACTTTCGAATACGCATTAATTGATGGGATAAATGATGGCGAAAAAGATGCAAGAGAACTAAGACGACTACTAAAGAAAATGTTATGTCATGTCAATTTAATACCAATCAATAAGATTGAAGAAAGAGATTATAGAAAATCGGACACTAAAAGAATAAAAAAATTCAAAGAAATATTAGAAGAGTTTGGTGTTCAAGTAACTATTCGTAGAGAAATGGGAGCAGATATTGATGCAGCTTGTGGACAGCTAAGAAACAAAGTATTAAAAAGCAAAAAAAGTAATATACTATAATGATAAAGCATACTGCGTATTAGAAATAAAATAGTTGGGGGAGTGTATGTATTGGATATTGGAGCAGCTTCACATATTGGGAAAGTAAGAAGTATTAACGAAGACAGCTATTGTATAGAACAAGAGAATGTAGAATTGTATATCGTTGCTGATGGAATGGGTGGCTATTCTTGTGGTGACTTAGCAAGTTCGATTGCGGTCGAAACGATAAAAGATCATATCGTAAAACATATAAATAAAGAACTTGAAAGTGAGCTTGTAAAAGGGATAATACATGAAGCATTCAATGTAGCCAATGATGCTATATATAAAGAATCGCTAAGCAATGCTAACTGCATTGGAATGGGAACGACAACGACACTAGCTTTGTATTTAAATGACAAAGTATATGTTGGACATGTAGGTGATAGTAGAGCGTACGTAATAAAAAACAATCAAATTAAGCAAATCTCAAGTGATCATTCTTTAATTGCTGAACTAGTGAAAAGAGGAGAAATTTCTGAAGATGAGGCTAAGCTACACCCTAAAAGAAATGTTATCACTAGAGCGTTAGGGACAAGTAGTACTATCAGATCAGATATCTTTTTTCTAGATAATAGAGAGATAGATATATTAATGCTATGTACAGATGGGTTATCTAATTATGTAGAAGATGAAGAAATAAATAAGATTCTAATGAGTTACAAAAATAGTGAAGAATGTAGCGAAGAGTTAGTTGAGCTAGCTAATAGCCGCGGAGGGTATGACAACATTACTGTTATTACAATAAAAAAGTGAAAAGCCATTTAGAAAGAAGGTGTTAGCATGATAGGTGAAATTCTTGGCAATAGATATGAGATAACTGAAAAAATTGGCGGCGGAGGCATGTCAATAGTCTATAAGGCGAAATGTAATCTTCTTAAACGTTATGTGGCAGTAAAAATATTGAGACGTGAATTTGTAACAGATAAAGATCTAATTGAGAATTTTAAAAGAGAATCACAATCTGCAGCGAGCATGTCTCATCCAAATATTGTAAATGTGTATGATGTTGGTGAAACAGAAGAAATATACTATATAGTAATGGAATTTGTCGAAGGTAAAACCCTAAAAGAACTAATAGTTGAAAAGGGCAATTTGAGCAATAAAGAAACTATTTACTACGCTAGGCATATAGCATTTGCTCTTAAACATGCACATGATAATCATATTATTCATAGAGATATTAAACCTCATAACATACTAATTACGGAAGACAATCGTGCTAAAGTTACTGACTTTGGAATAGCTTTAGCAGCGAATTCATCTACAATTGTTAATAAAGGAAGTATTATTGGATCAGTTCACTATTTTTCACCAGAACAGGCTCGTGGAGGATATACTGACGAAAAATCTGACCTATATTCTTTAGGTGTTGTAATGTATGAAATGGTTACAGGTAGGTTGCCTTTTGATGGAGATAGCCCAATTAATGTTGCCCTAATGCATGTACAAGAAGAAGCAATTCAATTATCTGTTATTAACCCAAATATTTCTAAAGGATTAGAAGAAGTAGTTTTAAAACTAATGAAAAAAGATCAAGCAGAAAGATATCAAAACACCAGTGAATTAATATCGGACTTAGATAAGTTAAAAGCTAATTTAAAAGAAGATTTGCAAATTGAAAGTAATTCTCTTGCAAATAGCCCTACGAAAATAATATCAGTTGTAAAAGATGAAGACATTAAAAAGAACGTTAAAAGAAGCAATCCAAAAAAGAAGAAAAACAACGATAAAATTGTTATAGCATCAGCAATAATTCTAGCACTCGCTGTCACAGTTGTTGCTTTGTTTAGCTTTTTTGCTATAGAGGATTTCTTAAAAGATTTTTTTGTTAATGAGGAAGTAACTATTCCAGACTTTATTGGTATGGATATTACAAACGTAGAAAAGCAGATAAGAGAATTAGAACTAAATTTGATAATTAATGAAAGATATGATAGCTTGGTTGAAGAAGAAGCTGTAATTTCTCAACAGCCCGAAAAAGGAATGATTGTGAAAAAGGGGTTTGACGTTAGTGTAGTGATTAGTAAAGGTGCTCGATTAATTGAAGTACCAGACCTTGTTTTTAAAAGTGTTAATGATGTGCCCTTTATATTGAAAAACGTGGGATTAGAAGAAGGCGAAATTACTTATGAGTTCAGTTCACTGCCAATTGGAACAGTAATTACCCAAAGTCCTAGAGCGGAAATTGAGGTAGCAGAAAATACTAAGATAAATTACGTAGTGAGTAAAGGACCTGAAATTGTTACATTGATTATGCCAAACTTAGTGGGGACATCTATAGAAAGCAGTAAAGCCACTTTAGGAAGACTTGGTCTACGGTTAGGAAGCGTAAGAGAAGAAGATAGTGCAGACTATGATGCAGGCATTGTCACAAGTCAAAGTGTAGCTGCTACTACTGAGATAGAAGAAGGAACTGTAGTTAATCTTGTAGTGAGTAAGAAAAAAGAAGTGACTGAGCCTCCTACAAAAACTAGAACTATTGAAATTAATTTAGGAAACCTCTCGGGCACTGTGCATGTGCAGATATTTAGAATTTTAGAGGAAGAAAACAAAGAAATTTTTTCAAAGCATCATAATATTGACACAGAGGGAACTGTGATTCGTGTGTCTATCGCTGGAACTGGGGTACAAAGTTTTGACATTTACATTGATGGCGTTAAAGAAGAGATACCATTAGTTTTACAATTTTAGGGGGTTTTTATGGGAAAAGGAAAAATCGTTAAAGGAATAGGTGGATTCTATTACGTTGATTCCGGGAGTAATATATTTGAATGCAAAGCTAGAGGTATATTTAGAAAAAAAAAAATAATACCCATGGTAGGAGACGATGTAGTTTTTTCTGTGTTAGATGAAGGTAAAAAACTTGGAATAATAGACGAAATACTAGAAAGAAAAACAGAACTGTTTAGACCTAGTGTAGCAAATGTAGATCAAGCAATCGTAGTTTTTTCTGTAATGAAACCTAACCCTAACTATTATTTGCTAGATCATTTTCTTGTACTTGCAGAAAATGAAGATTTAGAAATAGTAATTTGCATAAACAAAATTGACTTAGCATCTAACCGAGAATATGAAGAAATAGTTGATGTTTACAAAAATACAGGCAATAAAATAATTCTCTCAAGCATTACAGATGGAGCAGGTATCAATGATCTAAGAGATGTATTAAAAGATAAAACTTCTGTATTTGCGGGTCCATCTGGAGTTGGAAAATCTTCGCTATTAAATGAAATAGCACCTAATTTCAAGTTAGAAACAGGAGAAATTAGCAGAAAAACCTCAAGGGGAAAACACATAACTAGGCATGTTGAACTATTAAAAGTTATTTCAACTGGGTGGGTGGTTGACACGCCTGGCTTTAGCTCGTTATCTTTAGAGTTTATTAAAGAAGAGCAAAAATTAGCGTATCATTTCCCAGAATTTCTAGACTACATACCCTCGTGCAAATTCGTATCGTGCATACATATAAACGAGCCTGAATGTGCTGTGAAAGATGCTATTAAAGAGGGGAAAGTGCATCCTCAGAGATATAAAAACTATGTTAGAATGTTAGAAGAAATTAAAGAGAATAGGAGATACTAAAATGTACAAACTCGCGCCTTCAATACTATCGGCAGATTTTTCAAACTTATTAGAAGATATCAAAAGACTAGAAAAAGCAGGATGTGACATGCTTCATATAGACGTTATGGATGGACACTTTGTGCCTAATATCACTATTGGTCCACTAGTAATTAATAGTATAAAAGATAAGACAGAGCTACCATTAGATGTTCATTTAATGATTGAAGAACCTGATAGGTATATACAGGATTTTATAAAAGCAGGTGCAAATATTATTACAGTTCATGCAGAAGCGTGTGTTCACTTACATAGAACTATTCAGTTAATAAAAAAACAAGGGGTGAAAGTTGGGGTTTCATTAAATCCTGCTACATCGTTAGCAGTGCTAGATTATGTTTTAGCTGACCTTGATATGGTACTGATTATGTCAGTAAATCCTGGATTTGGTGGACAGAGTTTTATTTCATCCGCAATGGAGAAGATATCGATACTAAAGGAAAGAATTGATAGAGACAATTTGAATGTAGATATTCAAGTAGATGGGGGAATTAATTCGAGTAATATTAAATCGATTATTAAAGCAGGAGCAAATGTAATTGTTGCAGGGAGTGCTATTTTTAAAGATGGAGAAATAGAAAAAAACGTTCGTGACCTGAGGCGAAGCTAATGAAAGTTTTAGTAGTTACAAATGGAATTATTAATGATTTGAATCACTTAGATCAAATTATAGGTAATAGTGATTATGTTATTTGTGCTGACGGAGCTGCTAGGTATTTAACATCTTTAAACATATATCCTGACTTGTTAGTGGGAGATTTAGATTCGATTAACCCAAATGATTTGAAACAAATGCGAGATAGAAGTGTAAGAATAGAAAAATTTCCCATAGACAAAGACATGACCGATACTGAACTTGCTATAGAATATGCACTTGAATTAAATCCTATAGCAATAACAGTTCTTGGAGCACTTGGCTTAAGGTGGGACCATAGTTTAGGGAATATAATGCTACTTGCTAAAATGATAAAAACGGGAGTGCCTTGTAAAATTATAGATGAAAAGACTGAGATTACAATAGTAGACAGAGAAATTGAATTAGAAGGAAACATAGGTGATACGATTTCATTGATACCATTAGCTAATCAAGTTAAAAAAGTAACTTTAGAAGGCTTAAAATACCCTTTAAGTAATCGAAATATAAGTTTTGGAAGTTCGCTAGGCATTAGCAATGTATTTGCTTCTAAGCATGTTAAAATAACTGTTAAGGAAGGTTTGCTTCTAGTCGTTAGGGATTTGTTGTAAAGTGATATTAAAAAAAGCGTTAAAGACGAAGTACCTTCCGACTCATTTTTGCATACTATGAATTATTCAAACCTATAAGTAGGTGATAGTATGTTTATAAGAAGGAGAAGGTTTCGGTTTTGCAGTATTTTCAGGCTGTTTTTTTAGCACTAGGAATACAATTATGATGTTTACAGTCCCATTGCGATTTTGGGCATTTATATTTGGGTGCTTATGTTTTCTTATAGGAATACTATTGTGCACTCATTAGCGAAAATTTTCGTTTGGAACAAATAACAAAAAGCCTACCGTAAGGTGGCTTTCATTATTTTGTTTCAAACTATATTATATAGCTCTTTCAATTCTACCAGTTCTTAAACATCTAGTACAAATATTAACTCGTTTTGCAGTACCATTAACAACAGTTCTAACTTTTCTTATGTTTGGTGACCAAGTTCTCTTGTTATGACGGTTCGAGTGACTCACTCGGTTACCAAAAACTTTTCCTTTTTTGCAGATCTCACATACTTTTGCCATGAGAACACCTCCTTTAACACCAGCACTACTTAATAACGTAATAATATTATCACACTATGTGTTAATATGCAATGAAAAAATTATTTTTTTATAGAGACAAGCTATAACAATTCGCGCGTGTTAAGCAGTAGATTTGAAATCAAGAGTATGTTATTATATATATAGTACTATTTAAAGGGAAAAAGATGTTTTGCATAATGTTGTATTTACACTATAATAAAAAAGGAACTAATGAAGGAGGAATAAACATGCCGGGTAAACTAATTAATGAATACGGAACTATTCAAATTGAAGATCATGTGTTGTCGTCTATTGCAGGATTGTCTGCTATGGAATGCTACGGACTAGTAGGAATGGCTGCTAAATCTGCTGCGGGTGGTCTTGTTGAGCTATTAAAAAAAGAACATTCAAGTAAAGGTGTTAAAGTGTACACAGACAACGAAAATATCACTATTGAACTCTTTGTAATTGTTGAATTTGGAACAAAGATATCCGTTGTAGCAAATAACATAATTGATAAAGTGAAATACAATATTGAAAACCTAACTGGAATGAGCGTTGAAAAAGTTAATATCAACGTTCAAGGCGTTAGAGTGCAAAAGGAAGTTTAGGAGGGAAACAAAGTGATAGTAGAATTTATAGATGGCTCGCTTTTTAAAGAAATGATTCTTCAAGGAGCTCATTCTTTAGAAAAAAACAAAGAGCTTGTCAATTCATTAAATGTATTTCCAGTTCCAGATGGTGACACAGGAACTAATATGTCATTAACTATGAAAGCTGCAGTAAAAGAGGTTAATTCTTGTGACTCAAATTCTATAGAAGAAGTTGCTAAGGCTCTTGCTAACGGCTCTTTAATGGGCGCTAGAGGTAATTCGGGAGTAATATTATCTCAAATATTTAGAGGATTTGCTAAAGGAGTAAAAGGGAAATCAAAAATTAATACAGAGGAATTTGCTTTTGCATTTACGAAAGGTGCAGAAACAGCATACAAGGCTGTAATGAAGCCAGTAGAAGGTACAATTTTGACTGTAGCAAGAGAAAGTGCAGAACACTCACTTTTAATAGCTAAAGAGGAAAAAGATACAATTGCATTTTTGCAGAAAGTAATTAAACAAGCCGAGATAACGCTTAAAAAGACGCCAGATATGTTACAAGTGTTAAAAGAAGCAGGAGTTGTAGATTCTGGAGGTAAAGGATTAATATATATATATATTGGATTTTTAGGAGCTCTCTCAGGAGAATCATTTGTTAAAGAAAACGAAGAAATAGAGCTAGCTACAGTTACACACACTCATGAGATGGTTGAGGATCTTGAGTTCTCATATTGTACTGAGTTTCTTATAAGTGCAAGCAATATAAACACAGACAAACTTAGAGACGAAATTGAAGAACTCGGCGATTCATTGCTTGTAGTAGGTAACGAGAATATTGTTAAAGTTCATATTCATACAAATAATCCGGGTATTGCTTTAGAAAAAGCAATTAAACTAGGACATATATCAGATATAAAAATTGATAATATGATGCTACAGCAAAGAGAACAGACTAAAGCTGAGCTAAAGAAAAGAGCAACGAATAAAAAATATGGGATTATAACTGTTTCAATGGGTCAAGGGCTAACTCGTATTTTTGAAGATTTTGCAGTAGATGTTATTATAGAAGGCGGACAAACAATGAATCCTAGCACAGAGGATTTCATTAAAGCTATTGATACTATGGACACGGACACGATAGTAATTTTGCCTAATAACAGTAATATTATAATGGCAGCAAATCAGGCGAAAATTATTTCTTCTAAGAATATTATTGTTATTCCTACAAAATCAGTTCCACAAGGAATTTCTGCACTAATTGCTTTTAATATTGATGCAGATGCACGAATTAACGAGGAAGCAATGTTAGAGGCTCTTAAAAATATAAAAACAGCTCAAGTAACCTATGCTGTACGTGATACTACATTTAATGATATAGTGATAGCAAAAGGTGATATAATTGGCATGGGGAATGGTGATATTAAAGCTGCAGGTAAAGATTTAGTAGAAGTATCAAAGAAGCTACTATCAGAATTAGTTTCAGAAGAAGATGAAATTATAACTGTCTACTACGGGCAAGATGTAGCAGAAAATGATGCCAATAAATTTGCTCAGGAATTAGAAAAAATATTTCCAAATTGTGATATTGAACTGTATGATGGAGGGCAACCGCTGTATTATTATCTGTTTTCAATAGAATAGTAGTACATGTGCTTATTACAAAATAAAAACAAATTGAAGCTGGTGAAAAAAATGGAATGTCTAGATCAGGGGATTCAATTCATTAAAGGCGTAGGGCCAAAAACAGCAGAAAAGCTTTCAAGTTTAGGAATTACAACAGTCCGTGACATGTTTTATCATTTTCCACGTGAGTATGATGATAGAAGAAAGAGCAAGCAGATTAGCCAGCTAATTAACGGAGAAAAAATAACTGTATTTGGAAATCTGGCGGGTTCACCAAAGCTCTTAAGACTAAGGTCTAAAAAAACGATTTTATCTGCATCAATTAAGGATTCGACAGGAATGCTTAACATTACTTTCTTTAACAGACCATATCTAAAAGAGCAATTATTAGCTGGAAGCAGAGTGATGGTAAACGGAGTTGTTAAAAAAACTGTCAACGGTTTTGAGATGATAAATCCAATACTTGAATTAGTAGATGATGTGTATGATGGGAATAATGTTATTGTCCCAATCTACCCATCTACTTTTGGGTTAAAACAAAATCAAATTGTTAAAATTCAAAGATATCTTATCAACAATATTCTTTGTAGTATTAAGGATTATATACCTAAAGAGATTAGAGCAAAAAACAAACTATGCGATTTAGCTTTTGCGCTAGAAAACATTCATTTCCCTAAATCTTCAAAGGAATACAAAGTTGCAAAATACCGTTTAGTATTCGAAGAATTCTTTTTGCTTCAAATATCCTTAATTAAACTAAAAAGGGATATTTCAAACAATAAGATAAGCTCGCCACTTATAAGTGACGAAGGACTTAAAGAGTTAAGGGAGTCTTTGTCATTTAACCTTACAAAAGCTCAAGATGTAACTCTAAATGAAATTGTTGCTGACATGAAAAAAAGCACACCAATGAATAGACTTGTGCAAGGTGATGTTGGATCAGGAAAAACTATCATTGCAATCTTTGCAATGTTAAAATGCTATTTCAATAATCACCAAGCATCTATGATGGCACCAACAGAGATTTTAGCTGAGCAGCACTATGAAACAGTAAGTAAATTTCTAGAGCCTTTTGGTGTAAATGTAGTGTTGCTTACTGGGAGTACGAAAAGAAGCATAAGGAAAAAGCATATTGAAGGAATCGCCAATGGAAGCGTAGATATTGTTATTGGGACACATGCTATAATTCAAGATGGTGTTAATTTTAATAAATTAGCTTTAGTAATAACAGACGAGCAACACCGCTTTGGTGTAAGACAAAGAGCAAGTTTTGAAACCAAGGGTAACTCACCTCATGTTATTGTAATGACGGCAACTCCAATCCCTAGAACCTTAGCTTTGGTTTTGTATGGGGACTTGGATATTTCTATTATAGATGAACTGCCCCCAGGAAGAAAACCAATTCTAACAACTCATACACCATTTAGTGAAAGACAAACTTCCTATGACTTTATAAAAAAACAAGTTCAACTAGGAAGACAAGCATATGTAGTCTGCCCTTTGGTAGAAGAATCAGAAAAAATTGATGTAGTCTCAGCAGTAGAACTTGCTGATGAACTTCTATGCACATTTAAAGACTACCGTGTAGGTTTGTTGCATGGAAAAATGAAATCAAAAGAAAAAGAAGAAATAATGAGGGAATTTAAAAACCATAAAATAGATGTGTTAGTTTCAACAACTGTTATAGAAGTAGGTGTAGATGTTTCAAATGCAACAGTAATGCTAATTGAAAATGCCGAAAGGTTTGGGCTTGCGCAACTACATCAGTTAAGAGGACGTGTAGGAAGAGGCAGTAGCAAATCATATTGCATATTAATTTGCCAAAACAAAACTGCCGTTGCAAAAGAAAGAATGAGCATAATGACAGAAGTAAACGACGGATTTGTCATTGCTGAAAAAGACTTAGAAATGAGGGGAACAGGTGAGTTTTTTGGCGTAAGACAGCATGGATTGCCTGAGTTGAAAATAGCAAACATATTTGAACACCGGAAGATTATGAAAAAAGCAGAAGAACAAATTAAAGATTTGGTTAGAGAAGATGAGTATTTAAAATTAGATAAATACCCAGAATTACGCGAGAAGTTAAATGCGAATTTGCATAAATTTCTTAGTTGTTAGCAGTTTTAGTGAGCCATGATTGATTTTATGGGGGGTAGATTAAAAGTGATTTCAACAGATAATTTTTTGGTTTCAATAGTTGCATTCATTATCATGCTAATATGTATTCGTATCTGGATGAAATTTGCATCGATAATTGGAGAGCGGCTAGGTGTTTCAAAGTTTTTCTTTGCAATCTTTAGAAAATGCAAAGATATGTTGTCAAATAAAAAATGCAGTAAGTAATTACGTATTAATCAGCTGAAAAAATCTCTATTGGGATAAGCTATTCACTGGAGGAAAGACTGTAAAGATGTCGCCAGAATCCATTTTAATATGGTTGTGTAAGGCATTATTATATCTGCTGTGAAGTAGTTATAATCGTTATTTAGAAAAATGTAAAGATGATATTGTTGACACTACTGATATTCTGGAAATGCTATCAGAAAACAAAGAAGTAGCCAGAAATATTTTTTTAGAATTTCACAAGGAAGCACAAAAAGAAGTATTTGAAATTAGTGACAGCTATAAAATGAGTAGCGAACAGATTAGAAGGAGTATTATCAGAAGATTAGAGGGAAAAGAACCGCATGTAATAGGGTCAATGTCAAAAGAAGAAAGAAATAAAATAACAAAAGAAATTAGGGAGCAGGAGGATTTTCGATTAGGGAAATTGAGAGAGCAACAGGTATATCATGAGGAATTATAGCAAGAATAAAGTGAAAAACTGACCTATCCCTGCTGACACGCAAAAAAAGTGGATGATATATCAGAGTTTTGATATAATAACAGTACAAATAACGATAAAGAGGTGAATGTAATGCCAAATATAAGACCGATATCTGATTTGAGAAATAATTCCAATGAAATATCAGAGTTTTGCAAAGTAACTAGAGAGCCAGTATACATTACTAAAAATGGTGTAGGTGATATGGTAGTTATGAGCATGGAAACGTTTGAAAGGAGAGAAGCTCAATTTGAACTGTATTTAAAACTTGCTGAAGCTGAAATGGAAATTAATGAAGGTGCTGAGGGCGAGGATTTTATGACGTTTGCGAGAGAACTAAGGAAAAATGTCCATGGAAAAATATAAAGTAAAAATTTATCCTAAAGCACAAAGAGACTTAAAAGAAATAGTAGATTATCTAAATACTTTATCACCACAAAGCGCTTTAGAGTATTACGACATAATCATTGAGAGAATAGAAAGTTTATCAGAGATGCCTAAAAGGTGTGCATTAGTTAAAGATGTAAGCCTAAGAGCAAAAGGTTATAGGTTTGCAACAGTAAAAAATTATATAGTATTTTATTGTATACAAAATAATGAAGTGCAAATTAGAAGAATTATATACAATAAACATAACTATGGTAACCTACTATTTTGATGCATCTCCGCTGACCTATTTACGTTGTATTTTAGCTGTTAGTGAGACTAAAGAATCAGTTTTGAAAATAGTTTGATAAAACTTAGTAAACATGCTATTGTATAAAGAAAGAGTTGCAAAATAACTTTGATTTTAGCCCACGCTATAAAGTTAGAGGTGAGTTAGAGGGAAAAACTCTTTCGCTTTGTAGGTAAGTGTTGTATAAAGGAGAAAATATGCGTATTATAGCAGGTAGTGCAAAAGGACATAAATTAGTAACGCCGAAGAATTATGATGTTAGACCCACTTTAGATAGAGTGAAGGAATCACTATTTAGCATGATTCAAAACTATATTACAGACAGTGTTGTAATAGACTTATTTGCTGGGACAGGAAACTTAGGTATTGAAGCGTTGTCTAGAGGAGCTAAAACAGTTTATTTTGTTGATAATAATCGCAAAAGCATAGAGATGATTGAGCAAAATTTGTCAAAGACGAAATTGGAAGAAAACGCAGTTGTTTTAATGACTGATGCGGTGGCAGGAATTGACGAACTAAAATTTCAAAACATAGAAGCAGAAATAATTTTTGCTGATCCGCCATACGCTAATGAAAATATTGTTTCAGTTATACATAAAATTTCTGACGCTACTTTGTTATCTATAAATGGGCTGTTAGTCGTAGAGCATGACAAGAATTATAGTATTCCAGCTGTAGTAGGCAACTTGTTGCAGTGGAAAAAAAACAACTATGGGAATACTAGTATTACGATATTCCGTTTGAAGGAGGAAGGCTAATGAAAATTGGTATTTGTCCAGGAAGCTTTGACCCAATTACTTATGGGCATATAGATATAATTGAAAGAGCTGCAAATATATGCGATAAGGTTATCGTTTCAGTATTAGACAATGACAGTAAAAAAGCATTGTTTTCTTTAGAAGAAAGAGTTAGGTTAATAAAAGAGGTTGTAAAAGAATTTGACAATGTTGAAGTAGAATCATTTAATAGCTTACTAATAGATTATGCTAGAGAGAGAGAAGCTTTAGTAATTATCAAAGGATTAAGAGCAGTATCAGATTTTGAATATGAGTTTCAAATGGCATTAATGAACAGAAAACTATGCCCAGAGATTGAAACTATATTTCTAACAACTAATAATAGATACTCTTATTTGAGTTCTAGTTTAGTTAAAGAAATTGCGAAATTTGGTGGGTGTATTGATAAATTAGTACCTATGGCAATAAATGAAGCAGTAAGTAAAAGAATAAAAGAATCTTCAATTAAGTCTTAAAGGAGATTCTTTGAAATTGTTTCTATATCACAGGGACTAGCAGAAATAATGGAGATACAGACTAAGTAAGAAGCAAACTTTATATATGAAGGGGGCATCATCGTGAAAGTGATTGAACTACTCGAAGAAATGGAGGATATTGTAGAAGGCGGTTCCACTATACCTTTTGCACAAAAAGTATTAGTAGATAGAGGAGAACTCTTAGAGTTGATTAGAGAAATAAGAATATTATTGCCGGACGAAATAAAGCAAGCTCAATGGATTAAGGAAGAAAGGCAAAAAATTTTATCAGAAGCTCAAAATGAAGCGGACATAGTGTTAAAGGAAGCAAATAACCATATTATGGAAATGATTAATCAAGACGAAATAACAAAGCTTGCAAATGCAAATGCAGAAAAAATTATTTTTCAAGCAAAAACTATCGCTAAGGAAATGCGTATAGGAGCTAAAGAGTACACAGATGAATTACTACAAGATGCAGAAGAGTATCTTTTAAAATTGACGAAAACGCTAAAAAATAACCGGGAAGAACTGAAGGAAATGAAGTAGATTCTTCATTAAAAATAGCGGTAGTATTAAGCACATAATTCCACCTTTAGCATTAAATTTGCAAGCAGATTTATGCGTTTGTTTATGATTTAACCCAAATA